>PIXU01000213.1 GCA_003601795.1 Candidatus Methanophagales archaeon | reverse complement strand
GAGCGGGCATGAACGCCCCTGTCTGTCCTGCCTGCGTATGAGAAATGCGCATCTCTCCTGCTTTTTATGATGTCCAATTCTTCCAAAGCACGAAAAATCTCCGCCTCAACTGTCGGAACATCAGGCTGAATCTGAAAGCCGTAATAGTTCGTTCCGATGTATCCGATTTTCAACGCAACCCGCATATCACTCTCTTAAGTAGGCATAATTTATTAAAGCGTCTCCACATGAATTCCACGATGGAATGTCGGCAGCAGACAGTCTGCATGGTGTGCTTTATAAACAACACCGCAATACAATCAATAAAGTCCTTCAGAGAAATGAAAGGGTGCTTACCTTTGGCGGAAAGCGGGTCTTTAAGAAGATTAATCAAGCTGGACGTTTCAGAAGGAGATTTCAAGACGGTTGAGTATGAATAGGTGATGAAAAATGGATAAAATGCTTTACTATCAAATAAATAGAGATGCTGCGATTGAAATGAGTTACAAACCGAGACAATCATATATTGCCAGATGCAAAGAGCTGAGTTTGAAATCACCGAGAGTTTTCTATGACCCGAAAATAAGAAGCTTGCATCCTTGGCTTGCCCGAAGACCCCGAAGTATTGCAAGATTATCAATAATTTTATCTTCGGATTCGCAAACTCCAGTTTTCAAACTTCAAGAGATTCGCAATAAAGTCAGACTTGGATATCCTCCATTAATTTCCTACACAAAACCGGATAAACTGCGTAAGAAGCTTATCTTATGCGACCCAATGGCTGGAGGAGGTTCTATACCTCTGGAAAGTGTGTTACTGGGAATAGAAACCATAGCATTTGATTATAATCCAATAGCTTATTTGATTTTAAAAGCAACAGTGGAATATCCCTTAAAATTCGGAGAGGAGTTGAGCGATGCTGTGAGAGAAGAAGCGAAAAAGATGATAGATTTTGCAAGGCTCAATTTACATTTCTATAATGAAAAGGATGATGCTTACATATACACGAAAAATATTAATTGTCCTTCATGTGGAAAATCCTTACTGATTGCATCAAATGCTGGAATAGAAAGGAGAGAAGGTGTAATTGTAAAGAGAACAGCAAAGTCTTTAAAAATAAGATGTAGTTTCTGTGGAAATCAATTCAGCATAAATAAACAAGAATTTTTCAAAAATTGGGCAAATAATCAGAAAAAACTCCTCTCTTCTGTTTTTTATGGCAAATCAGATTGTGAATTGCTAATGAGTTTGCATCCCATTCTTATTAAAAAGAATATAAACGGGGATTACATAGTCGCTGGCGAGAGAGATAACAAGTTATTGATGAATGCTTATGAATATCTTGTAAGCAATATAAGTGAATTGAAGGAGTATATACCGATGGATAGGATACAGATGCGGAATAAGGTTTTTGCTCCGCTACTTGATATGGGATTCCAGCACTGGTATGAGATTTTCAATCCGAGGCAACTGTTGGCTTTGGCGCTTTTAACAAGGTATGTTAGAGAAAGGAGCATGGAACTAATTAAAGACGGGGAATTCGGAGCAGCGGTTTCCCTGTATCTGTGCTTTGGGTTAAGCAAAATGATAGACTTCAATACGATTCTAACGACTTGGAATTCCACAAATAAGAGTATAAGAGACACCGTGGGGCAATATGCAAGATCCAGAAAAGTTGAACTGAATATAGAATACTGCGAGGCAGTTGTTCCTTACAAAAATCTTCCATGGGCTTTTGAGCCGTATGCAAAAAATAGAACAGGAGGGGGCATATGTCCTGTTGTTGAAGAGCTTTGTAAGCAAATGAAGGACATAAATACCAGCGTGAAGGTATTCCAATTTGATGCGAAAAAAATTCACCTATTAGATGAAAAAATAGATTTAATTAATGTAGATCCACCATATTTTGACCAGCATATATACAGTGATTTGAGCGAATTCTTTTGGATGCTGGCGAGAATCTCACTGAAAGATTTAATTGGAAATTATCTATTTAATGAGGAAATAAAAGGAAAGAAAAGCTGGGAATACTTGAATTGGAATCCATGCGCTCCATTTGTGCCGAGAGAAGATGAATTAATCGTGAGAAAAGATAATTATGCGAAAGAAGTTGAAAAATATAGGAGAAATATGACAGAGTTTTTTAAAAATGCATATAAAGTTTTAAAAGATGATGGGAAGCTTGTTCTTTGGTTTACCCATAAATCATGGAAAGCATGGGAAACAATCCTTTATTCCCTCTACATCTCGGATTTTAAAGTTGAAGAATTTTATCCTTTTGTGTCAGAGCATCCAACAAGGAGTGTAAGTATGCATGGAGAGCCTAAACTTAATCGGACCATCGTCATAATATGCTCAAAGAGAGCAAAGGAAATAAAAGACATTGAAGAGGATGTTTTCCATTTCTGCTCAAAAGTTTACGAGTATTTAAGTTATGCGAAAATAATGCCGGGAGAAAAGATAGGGTTGTGGGAGAAGGCGATGACATTAATGGCTGCATCTACAGCTAGACTGACTGCATTAAATTTTGAAAATAAGGATGTTGCTTTTAAAAATGAAATACTACCCAAAGGAATAGTGTTCGGATTACTCTCTTTGCTGAAAATATTAGGGAAAGATAGGAAAATAAAAAAATTAGATGCACAAAACAGGGCGATGTTGCTCTTGCATATGCTGCAGAGGTTGTTCGGAACAGTCAAAGCCGACCTTAGAAAGTATATCTGTAAATTCTATAACATCCCAAATGAACATATAGAATTAGCGAATAAATTAAATGAAAATTTGCTATCAATTTTGGAAACATTGGAGGTGAAAAAATGAAAGAAAAGACGAAAGAAGAAATTAGGAAGCTGGTGTTGGATTTTGCAAGGGAATTGAGCGTTAAAAGGAGAGATTTTACAATCGGAGAATTAAAGAAAGCATTTCCATTCCATGCCATTTTCTTCACGGATGAAGCTATAATAGCGTTTAAATTACAAAGATCAATTGTAACAAAGCTTGGAATGAAAATATATCCTGAAATAGCAAAAATTGTAGCCAAAGATAAGTATAGGAAAGTGTTTATTGACCATCCAATAGAGAGGGAGATTCCAGAAGAAAAAGCAAATGTGATAGAGAGAATAATAACAAATCTAAGACAAGGAGAAGTTAAGCCAAACTTTGAACAGGAAAATGCAGAAATAAGAAATGCCACGGGAGGTAATTTGGTCAGAAGGAAGATAATAGCGGATGTATTCATAGAAGATCATGAGGATGGTCCTCTATTTATGGAAATAAAATCACCAAGACCAAATTTAGATGTTTGTGCTGAAAGTAAAAAGAAAATGCTTTATTTCAGGGCATTCTTTGAAAATAAAAATCCACAAGCATTTATAGGTTTTCCATACAATCCATTCGTACATAGAAATAAATACAAACATGACTTTGTTTTCCGTATATTTGATTTCAATAAGGAGGTATTGTTAGGCGAAGAAATGTGGAATAAATTGGGAGGTGAAGGGACATTTTCTGAGCTTCTTGATTTGTTGGAAGAATTGAAAGAAGAAGTGAAGAAAATATTAAGAGGTGAAAGCTGAGAAGTAAGAAATTTACCAATATTATGCTACATCACAAAGTCTCATACTCGCTCACACACTTCCCACGCCTCTTTCTCCTCCAATTTCGCATTCTTCACAACGAGCCTTGCGGTGTTTGCACCCTCTTCTACGATTTCACTCGCAAGAATAACGATGCGTTTGCGGAAAAATGGAGCGTCAAGCACCAAAGTTTCAAATTCTCCTCCCTCCCCTGCCACATTTATCTTCCATTTCTCGCTTATTTCAACTAATCTATCCACATCTTCATCGCTTATCCGCCTTCCGAGCCATGTTTTATCCAATCCGTAAGCAGCGATGCCAGTTAAAATGAAATCAAAATTGCGGACAGCGATGCGCATAGCTGTCTCTTGATTGAGATGCCAAAGCGGGAAGAATGCTTTCAAGCGAAGTTCTTTACAGATACGCTCAATGCGACGACGCTGGTATTCGCTCCACAAAACTCCTGCGACAACGCCTTCAATTTGAAACTCCCTGCGAGCATCCTCAAGCGCAGCGTGCAAGTCTGCGAGCTCTTCCGCCTCGCTCCTTCCCGAAGTCTCGTAGGAGAGCAGAGGCAAGCCGATTGCTTCCGCCTGCAAATCTGTAATCTCAACAGCAGGCGTGTGAAAGAGCATCGCTGCGGGATTCTCGCTCCTCACAGTGAGCAAGCAGTCAACGATGAAACCTGCCTCAAGCATCGCCTGCAGGGCGAGCG
>PIXU01000212.1 GCA_003601795.1 Candidatus Methanophagales archaeon | reverse complement strand
TGATATTTGTATAGTTAGGATAAAAAATAAAAGGAGCTAAACGAATACTACAAATACAAAGGCTGCTGATATAAATGTAGAAACGGGAAAAACGTGGGTTATTATGGACAACATAGGAAAAGCCGTGATTGTTTTCTCTTTGTTGGGCGTCGGTATTTTATATGGATTATCTTTAACTTCTTTTGTAGAGCCACCTTACGTGCCGCTGGAAGAAGTTGCATGCAGAGCGGGAGCCGGAGACCATGAAGGCGAACTTATACGTACAAAAGGTGTTATCACTGACTTCCTCGCTACAGACTATGGAAATATGCTCACGATAAGAGAAAACAAAACAGAGCTGCTGATATTTGTTGACACGATAGACAAGAGCGCGGGAAAATTGAACCTGAGCTATGGCGATGTGGTAGAGGTTGAAGGCAGGGTGAAGACACACAAAGGCAGACCTGAGCTCGTAGTCCACGAGAATGCAATAAAAAAGTTGAGTGTCGAAAACGAAAATGAAAACGAGAATATTGCTTTCGTATCGCAGATAGCGATGCATCCTGAGGACTATAGAGGAGAACGAGTGCGCGTCGTGGGCTACGCAGATAACGTTTATAAACGCGTTTTTTATCTTGCTGAGGAGCAGGGTAAATATCTGCTGAGAGTAAGGGTGGAAGCAGAAACAGAGGCACGAACAAAGTCTGACGATGGCTCTATTCCCATCTCAGCGTTACAAAAAGGAGATAAAATAATTGCGGAGGGCATATTCAGATATGACCCGGGAAATATGAGGTATGAGTTGAACTTGATTTTGTTGAGACGGTGTTCATAAGAGTCAAAAAGAAATTTTGATAATCGGACGCAGATGAACGCAGATAATCAGGATTTTAAATTTAATCTTGGCACTAAACAGGAGGTTAAACGTAAGGCATTTGATAATTTGAGGAAATAGTTTTCTGCGTAAATCCGCGTAAATCTGTGTCCTAAATAAATCTGTGTAATCTGTGGTTCGTTTGATCATTCCAGAACGGTATCCGCATCAGAATAGGGTGGCGAACAGAAACACAAGAATCGTACTTTTTTATCTGTGAAAATCCGGTGCTTCTCTCCGGGAAGTATGACCACCGTATCGCCCTCAGAAACCTCTTTGGAGTTACCTTCTATTTCCATAATCCCCTTGCCCTCCAGAATGTGGTATATTTCCTCAGCAGTCTTATGAAAATGGCGTTTTGTTTCCTGATAAACCGTCGCTTCTGCCAAACTCATCCCCGCGGATTTGTATAATTCCCGTATCTCAGAACCATCCTTTGCTATGAAAGGGTGTTTTGATTCTCTTCTTACTACTCTCATCTTTTCTAACTTGACTTTGTCACATTTCAAATTTACCGCAGAGAACGCTGAGTTCGCAGAGAAAATATGTAGAATTTGAATAAAACCCCTTGGGGTGCACCCCACACAATGGCTGTAAATCTTGCCATGTCGCTTTCGAACGTACAATTACTGGATTGCGATGTAGAAGAGCCAAATTCACATATTTTCCTTAAGCCGAAGATCGAGGATTAAAACAAAACACCATCCTGCTCGTCATTCAATTTTATCTGTCGCGTTCTTAAACCCCTACTCGCCTTTATTTCTCTTCCCCTTTCTCCTTCCCGGTCTTGTTTCATCTCAACCGTTGGTTTTGGTTTTATCTCTGAATTACAATTGTCAACCCATTTGCAATATTCACAATCTTCAGCCGGTTCGGGCATTCCTCCTTCTAACAGGTCTAATGCAGTCTTAAAAATCCGCATTGCGTTTTCTATTGATATCTCCATTCGCACGAGGTCAACATTAAAAACGGTCAAAACGCCTTCAGTATTCTATCCATTCCGTTCGGCAGTGAAGGGAAGATCCCCGCAGGTCTCTTAATGCCCTTTCGGAATCTAAGCCAGAAACATCTGGGGCACTCCTTCAACAGATTTAAACTAGATGGGCTGAATTTGTATGGCATTGTTAATGTTATGTTAATTCTAATCTAATCTAATCTAATTAAATCAAATTAAAACAATTCCGGGTGTTCCGTATGAATAGGAATCAGCTCTTCGGGATTTATCTCTTTAATCATTGCTCGGATTTCATCTCCCGATGCGTGGCCCGAAGCATGGGCAAAATATTCTTTTATCTTGAAATGGTCTAACCAATTCCGCTTCCTCTCTTCGTCTAATTCCATCTCATCACAGAACGGCTCACAAGACGATTTTATCCATATCGCATCACTGCTGGGTTTTATATCCGTAAGTTGATTCAATTCCCACAAACTCATTGAAACGACATATTTCGCCGGATTTCTACGCAATTCGCGGTATGTGATGCAATTCGCCCGGTTGATAAACCCCCTTTCCCAAACCGAATAGTCCTGTTCAACTAACCTACTGTCTATTCCTTCTTTATCAATCAGACCCCAGCTCTTCCGGGGTACGAGAATTTTAACTTCGTCCAGAGCGAAAGGGCATAAATCATCCAACTCGTTTATCAGATACGCGAGTTTGAGATTAACTACAAAGTGCCTGTTGTTCTCTTTTGCCGCCTCAAAAATACTCGTTACCCGGTCTAAATCCCTGATTGGGTGTTCGACAAAAACCAGCTGAGATTTTGATTCGGCAATAAATTCGGCAATCTTCCTTTTAACTCCTTCTTCACTATCTCTTTCCTTGCTGTCTATTCTCGTTCCTTCTGACAGCAGCCATCGAGGTTCCGCAGCTTTTGCTCGCTTTACAAATTCCTTACTTAATTCCTGATTTGAACCATGAAACCGAATATCGCCGGTATAAACTAAATTCCCAGCGTCTGAATAGATAATATAACCACAAGCACCGGGCAAAGAATGGTCTACCGGCACTAATTCCACTTCTAAAGAGCCAACCTTTACTCTTTGGTATGCTTCCATTACTTCAATATCTCGCACGTGAACAAAATCGGTATTCTTTCGCGTAACTCGGCTCAGTGTTCCTTTCCTGTTAGTGTAAAACGTGAACGCCTCGCAGGCAGTAATAAATTCAGAGAGTGTATTGCTTCCTGTTTCTTCTAAAACACGTAAAATGACTTCGGTTGCTCTGGTACAATAAATCGGGATGTCAAATCGTAAGAAATGGATGTATTGTGCATGGTCTGCATGGGCGTGTGAGATAAAAACCCCATCCACGTCCTTCTCCTCTTTCGCCATATTCATGTGGCGGAGATAATCTTCACGGTAGATCCCTTTAATCCGCGGCAGCAAGCCAAACTCGAAAAAATCGGTTAATGAAGCACATTTACGCGGCTGTAAAAATTCCGAGAAATATTTTCCCGCCTGACTAAAACTCATACCAAAATCCAATAAAATTTTCGTTCCTTTATGCTCCACTAATATCTTGTTCCCACCGATTTCTTTGTGTCCTCCTAAGACGGTTATGTTCATTTTTTTTCTGTTTCTTTACTACAAATATGTATTATGCCGTATATATCAATAGAAGTAAAAAAGTGAGGTGAGGTGGAACCGACTATGTTAAAGCATTTTACGTTGGAATATTGGATAGACGACAATTGGTACATTGGGAGACTGAAAGAAGTTCCCGGCGTATTTAGCCAGGGCAAGTCTCTGGAAGAGTTAGAAGAGAATATTCGCGATGTATACTCCTTAATGGTGAAAGACGAGATTTCGCATTGGGCTATGGCGCAAACACAGACCAAAGAAATAGGAACAGATTCATGCAAAAGGTAATAAAAGACCCCATACACGGATACATAGAAATAGACGACCTTGCAATCGCGATAATAGATACCGTGGAGATGCAGCGATTAAGAAGAATAAGACAGCTTGGCTTTTCTTATCTGGTTTATCCTGGTGCGAACCACACGAGATTTGAGCATTCGCTCGGCGTCTATCATTTGATATGCCTTCTGCTCGATCGGCTGGAAGTAGCGAAAGAAGAAGAGCAGGAACTTATCGTTGCTTCCTTAATCCACGACATCGGGCACGGTCCCTATTCACACGTGACAGAACCCGTAATAAAAAAAATCACCGGAAACAGCCATGAGGACATAGGAGACATAATATTCAAACAAGAACTTGAGGTTGAGCGCAAACTCGAAGTTGAAGTTGGATCCGCTAAAACGATTGCCGAAGTCCTGGATGAGCTTTCTTTAGACAAGCAAAAGATAGCGGGATACATAAAAGGCGAAAGGATGGCGGAATACGTGGAGGGCGAGAGGGACCTCTCAAAGGTTTTAAACGGTGAGATAGACGTGGATAAGATGGATTATTTAGTCCGCGATTCATATTATACCGGCGTGGCATACGGCGTTGTTGACAATATACGGATCATTCAAGGGCTGGATTTTGTCGGGGGTAAAGTCGTTATAACAGAAAAAGGAATACTACCTGCGGAATATTTGCTCTTTTCTCGTTTCTTGATGTATCCTACGGTTTATAAGCATCACACGAGCCGAATAGCACAGTTGATGTTTTCGAAAGCACTGGAGTATTTCGTCAAATCGAAATCTGAATCTGAGGACCACAACATCCGGCAATACGCATTGGCATTAAGAAGGATGGACGATTCGGAGATAAACATTGCACTGCGGAATGCGAAAGGCTACCCGGAGGAGATGGTGGAACGGATAAACAAGCGGCAACTGTTCAAACGTGCGATATATAAAGGCATAAACGAGCTAAATGATGATGTAGCAGCACAACTGAGTGAAGAAAAGCGAAGAAAAGAAATAGAAGAGGAAATAAGCAAGCGAGCGGGTGTGGACGAGAAATATGTTATACTGGACTTTCAAGGAGAAAAAGGAGAAGAATTAAAAGAAAGCGTGGCGAAGGTTGCCGTTGATAAGCCCATACAGGGCTTACAGGGTCGAGAGCAGAGCGCGCAGGAAATCAAGAGTTTACGTGACGTTTCATCGCTCGTGTCAATGCTCTCACAGGCATTTCGAGAAAATTATAAAGTGGGCGTTTACACACCTGCGAGATACCGCGAAGAAGTGAAAAAAGCCGCGGAGATGATTCTATGGCATTAAAAGAAGCAATGGAGGGCACTATCGAAATATAGTGATTTATCACCGCGGAGAGCGCCGAGTACGCAGCGTTTTAAGACGGTTTCAATCATTGCTTAGGTTTTGGGGCTTTCAAGTGGATTAGAGGCTTAGCTTGGCTTTTTAGCGAATAGCTAAACCGATATTTTTTTCCTTCTACTGCTCCTTTCCCGCTTCTTCCTCCTTCCCAAATATCTCTTCAATCGGTTTCGTCCCGTACTCCTTGATCTTCACATTTATCTGCGATATCTCCGGTGATATTTCGTTGCCTCTGACCAACTTCCTTCTCCTCTTTCCCTTCTCTTTTGGTCGGTAGCCGGGTGGCGAAGTAATCAAGATACTCTTTCTTACCGCGCCCGATACGTCTTTTCGCATCGGTGTGCCATCTGTATCCGAGCCACCGCGTATTTCCAATCCATAACCACCCAGACCCAAAATATCCGCATCCAC
>PIXU01000211.1 GCA_003601795.1 Candidatus Methanophagales archaeon | reverse complement strand
TGCTAATTTTGCATCTCGGGTAACGACTTTTTGACGTTTCATTCCTATTTACCTATGAAGTGTCTTGAACTTACGATTAATATTGATTTACTGTCGTGTGCCTTTGTGTATAATAAAATTATGAGGTCGATTTGTGGGACAGCCTCGCTCGTTTCCAAAAAAATAGCCATTTCAGAAACTGTGTCGCGTATCATGTCCTCGATTGTACGCTCTTCGTCAAAAGTTTTAAGTTTTACAATTTCTGCACAGAGTGAGTTGCCAAGGATGATGATATCACGAGGAAGTAACCTCGTGTGACGAAGTAGATATTGTTCAATAGGCTCGTCAATATCACGAACATCATTATGTAATTCTCTGATACCAAGCCACGATGTCACATCCTTAACATCTCTTATGTAACCAACGAAGAACTTATTGTCTAACCTCTTGAGTTTTTCATGAAGAAAATAGCTTATGGCACCCTTGCTCCAATTCAAGATTCGTATATGGGGTTCTTTTACATATCGAGTCCCATGTTCACTACGAAGTACTGATGAGTATACAATATCTCGAATACAAATAAATATGTGAAGTCTTTCCCCTAGTTTGCTATCGCGTAGTAAGCGCATAGTTTGATAAAAAAGACCCTTTTGACATCTATGCCAATGCATTGGAGCATGAGCAAATTCTTCATCGACAGCATCAATATAAAAGCACATAGGTGGACTATCCCAGATCATATCTGCAACATCGATTCTACTTCATGCCAATGTGGATCCTCTAAAAATTGTGTAATTTGGTTCTCCGTATGGTGATTGTATATTATTTCATTAACCTGACTATAAACCGACACTGCAGCAGTAAATTCTCGTAGGATTGAACCATATTTTCCTATAATACTTTCTAGCTTTCTGTATTTGCCCTTTTCTATAAGTCTTGGGACATGCATTAAGTGCGAAATGAGTGAGCGCAAAAGAGCCCTGCGCCATAACAGCATCCACTTTTCAGTAAGAATCTTCTCTTTAAAGAATTGACAGAACTTTATTATCTCTTCGGTTGTTGGCAAGTCCTGTTGTATATCATCTGCATATAAATCACTCTGATTAGATGCAAACGCTTGAAAACGGCGAAGGTAGACTGTCTTGCCAGAACCTTTTCTGCCCACAATAACCCTTGCAGTAAGATCATCATTTCTCGTAGCAAGACCGCCCCATGCACCACCTCCAAA
Organism: Candidatus Methanophagales archaeon; assembly: GCA_003601795.1. Classification (GTDB taxonomy): domain Archaea; phylum Halobacteriota; class Syntropharchaeia; order Alkanophagales; family Methanospirareceae; genus QEXZ01. The sequence goes on along the minus strand of PIXU01000211.1, from coordinate 2,534 downwards.
GGTAACAAACTTAGATGATATCTCTGCAATACCCGCTCTTGAACCATCAGGATTTCCAAATGGTGCAAATTCTTCCGTTCCTTTACTTTTGTTCATTCTTGGGCCTCATTGGGCATTTGAACCCATTAAAGTCACATACCCCATACTTAGCTATGGAGCTTATGACTACAAGATTAATATGGTGGCATCCCGCCCGGCGGCATCCCACCCATACCGCCTGGAGGCGCTCCCCCAGCCGGCCTTGCCTCGCGCTTTGACGCAATCACATCGTCTATCCGGAGTATCATCGTTGCCGCCTCTACTGCGGATTCCACCGATTGTTTCTTTGTCCGAAGCGGTTCTATCACACCTCCTTGCCACATATCAACGATTTTTCCCGTGTAAGCATCCAACCCCGCATTCTTCTCGCCGCGCTCATGTGCCGCTTTCAACTGCACCAGCTTATCTATCGGGTCAAATCCGGAATTTTCCGCCAATGCTCGCGGTATTATTTCCACCGCCGCAGCGAAATTCTCCACCGCCAGTTGCTCTCTCCCTTTTAGTGACGCACTGTATTCTCGCACGCGCAGCGCCAATTCCGTTTCCACTGCACCGCCGCCTGCAACTGCTTTTCCATCCTCGATTATGCACCCTGTTACCCGCAGCATATCATGTAAAGCGCGCTCAACTTCATCCACCACGTGTTCTGTCCCGCCTCTTATCACAATGGACACCGCATGAGGATTCTCGCACTCCTGTATAAACAGCATCTTATCCTCTGCTATCTTCCTTTCCTCCACCAAGCCAGCATGCCCCAAATCACTTTCGCTTATCTCATCCACGGCAGTTACGATTTTACCCCCGGTAGCTTTTCCCAATTTCTCCATATCGCTTTTCTTCGCCCTTCGTACCGCAATAATGCCATCTTTCGCAAGATAATGCTGCACGACATCGTCTATCCCTTTCTGGCATATCACAACGTTCGCACCGCTCTCTTTTATGCGCTCCGCCATCCGGTGCATCGTTCTCTCCTCTTCATCAAGGAAACCCTTTAACTGGTCTGATGACGTTACCTTTACTTCTGCACTCGTCTCCGTCTTCTTCACTTCCAGCGCAGCGTTAATCAATGCTATTTTCGCATCCTCTACTTTCCTCGGCATCCCGGGATGCACCACTTCTTTGTCTATTGCCATTCCCTGCACTAACTCAGTCTCTCCTATTCTCCCTCCGACTTTTTTCTCCACGTTTATATTATCTGTGTCAACCACTCTTTTACCTCCATGTCCCGTTTCCGTTATTGCCTTAACCGCCTTTATTGCAATTCTCGATAGGAAATTACGATAAGCCTCCGAGAATTTACCAGTTATTGTGGTTCGTGCTATTTTCTTCAATTCTTCGTCATTGTCTATGTCTATATCCGTAGCAATTTCCTCCAGCACCTTCCTCGCCCTTTCTGCCGCAAGTCTGTATCCTGATGTGATTACTGAGGGGTGTATTTCCTGCTCCAATAGCTCCTCAGCCTTCTTTAGCAGTTCGCCTCCAATTACAACTGCGGTTGTCGTGCCGTCGCCTGCTACCTCGTCCACCGTTTTCGCAACCTCTATCATCATCTTCGCCGCTGGGCTCTCTATGTCCATCTCCTTGAGAATGGTCGCACCGTCGTTTGTTATAACCACGTTACCAAGAGAATCCACAAGCATCTTATCTGTCCCCCTTGGACCCAAAGTAGTACGAACCGCAGAAGCAACTGCCTTCGCCGCATTTATGTTCGTGCTCTGTGCTTCTCTCCCCCGTGTTCGCTCACTTCCTTCTCTCAATCCCAATACCGGTGTTCCGCCTAACTGTCCCGCCATTTTTATATTTCCCCCTCTAACTAACTATACCCTTCTTCCACATTGAACTATAAGTTAAACCCTACGCAACATTTACCATTTAACCATATTAATATTAAAAATCTTGTGTTGTTAATCTCGTGGAATCTTATGGTTTGAAAACTATGCAACGAGAATATAAAAAACACGGGTTCTTCTCTTTTGTACCTTCAGACAGTCGAAGAAACCGAGAACTCTGGTGCTTGAAGCACGGCGAATCGGGAATAAACAGCGTAGGCAGGGTCATGGAGGTATCGAGAAAGGGAATAAAGACAAAAGAAGGGGAGGAAAAGGTCGTTCTTAGCGGAATAGTTGCAGACTACACGGCAAAAATCCCCTTCTTTTCGTGGGAAGAGCGAGAAGAGCTCGTGAAGGATAAGATAGTGCAAATAGAGAATGCGTACCTGAAGCGGTGGAACGGGCTGCCTACGCTACATATAGGGAAAAACACGAGTGTGAGCATAGTTGAAAATTATATTGGTTTTCCCAGTTGGACGGTGCTGATGAAGCCTAAAAAGAGGACGATAGGAGAAATACTCAATTGTGAGGGTGCATTTGACGTGATATTAGAGGGAGATATAGTGTCTGTATCGCAGCTCCGGGATGAAGGAAACAGAAAGAGAATTGTCCTGGATGACGGCACCGGTGCGTTATTTATGGAATTTGAAGAACAGAAAAAGGAGC
>PIXU01000210.1 GCA_003601795.1 Candidatus Methanophagales archaeon | reverse complement strand
TTTAAAGATAACGAGAAAAGTTGATGGACCGCTAATGTGAGGGTAAGTTCTCTATCTCTTAAATTCCTGAGTTAAAACCGGAAATGAATTTTGTCTGGGTTTTGGGGATTGAAACAATTGATGATATGTCTTGTATGACAGCAAGGCGACTGAACCAGTAACGGTAACTGTTAGAGAAGCAAAGCCAACGGTCTCAATCGCAACAGACGGAACACGGTATTCTCCAGGTGATACGATGATTACAACGATTGGCTTCAAAAATCCTGCGACCAGCAGCGTGGACACTCTCTTAGCATGGTATCTACATATACCGGCGTACAACTATTGGTGGCAGGTTTATCTTGGTACAATTACGTTACCCGCCAATTACGATGATAGCTTTGAGATACCAATGGAGGTCGGTGACTGGGGCAAGGAAAGTTTTGAAGCCGAATGGCACGTGTGGTTAGTTGAGCCAAAACCACCCTATGAAGTTATCGGTCATGACAGCGTTGGATGGAGCTACGTACCAGGTGAAATGGCTCAAAATAGAACAATACCTGCGGAAATAGCAGAAGAGATAACAAAAAAGATAGAAGGAGCAGAGTTGCCGGGTAAAAAGGCTCAGGGTGAAATAGTGCCAGAGGAAACTATAAAAGAGCTAACGAAAGAAAAGAAGAAATAGCAAAAGAAAAAAAATGGAAGAAGTAGAGTTGTCAACTGAGAGCTCTACTTTTTTCTTTATTTTTATGTTTATCACGAAAAAATGAAAACAAGAAGAACCGCACGACTGGCAAATGTATGTCTCGGAGATAAGCATACCCGTTCAGGTCATTTCTCCCACCAAGAACCCTGGCGACTTGAACACCGCTACAACCCTGCAGGAGTTCCACGATGTCGGATCAGGGTTATTTGACCCACTCGTCGAGATAATCCGGGTAGGAATGGAATATCTGCCTGCACAGGGAGATCAAACGTCAGACAAGCTCTATTTCGCATGGGGGACAGCATTTTCAGGAGGAGGGAACACCCGAGTTTATGCCATCGCATATGTGGTGTGAATTAAACCTATCCAATCCCGAGACTGCTGGACCATGGTGGGCTGGCGATTTATCAATTTCCATTTACAGCGTAAATGACTACATGTTTGAAATTCCAGGGGATTGGGCAGCAAGCAATACTCCAGGGAAGCTGCTTGCAACAGGAAGATTTAGAGATGGCGGTTGGCCAGGGCAGGGTCCGTCCCTTTATGCCATTGGTCCCTGGAACGATGGTAATCCACCTGCCCTCTATATTCGCCTCGATGCCACCACCCTTCTACACTACGGCAGCTCCTACACACCCGGCGGTCATACGATGAACAACTATCACCACTCTGATGAATGGTCAGGAGGGACATGGCTAACATCCAAGGATAAATCTGCATGAAACTTGCAACCGTGAATCGAAAGAGATCGGAAGCAGAGGTATTGAGGAAATTAAATCCAAGAAAATCAACGGAAATTAAACAGAAAATTAGAGAGTTTTTCATGAAGGAATATCTAAGATAAAAATAAACAAAACAAAGAGGATGCCTCGGAATTTATTCTGAGGGGCATGGGGGGTTAAAAATTCGTGTATGCCCTGATTTTATTCTAAGGTGATGTAGGATGGGACTCTTCCAATGTTGTTATCACAGCTTGTGCCGATATCCCTGCGGCAATGAGTTCTGCGAATTTATTCGCTCCTCTATGCCCGTTCAGCACAGGTATAACCCATTTACCGTTCTCGTCTATGCATACCACCCAGGGGTCTTCGGTCTTCTTCTTCGGTTCTATTGCCCTCACCACCACACCCATAGGAAGAATAGCAACAATATTCCTCTTCTCCTTGAAACTTTCCTTTATGGCACGGTAAACGCTTTTTACTTTCTTTCCTCCTTCGCAAGAAATCAATTCGGAGCATATCAGCTCTGCATCGAATCCTTCGGCTAACAGCACACGTTTCACCTCTTCGGCAATTGCAACGGATTCCTGAGCAAGTGAGAAGATAGCAATCATTTTTCACCTCCATACAATATTGAAACGCCCGATTTATTAAGCACATCACCCACTATTATCACCGATTGGCTCGTTATATCCTCTTTCTTCACCTTCACGGCAATATCATCTAAAGTACCCCTTATTATCCGCTCTTCTGCCCATGATGCTTTATGAACCACTGCTACGTGTGTCTCAGGGGGATAGCCGACTCTTAGCTCGGAAACGACATCGTCAATGAGATGCGCGCCGAGAAAGATGACCATTGTCGCACCGTGCTTTGAAAGTTCCGCTATGCTTTCCTCTGCGGGCTTGCCGGTCTTCCCAAATGGTTTTGTGATTATCAGCGTTTGTGATATGCCAGGCGAAGTGAGTTCGCGTTTTAATGATGCTGATGCGGCAGAGAATGCCGTAACTCCGGGAACAAGTTCAAAATATATATCAATTGACTCAAGGTATTCCATCTGTTCCAGAATAGCAGAATAGAAACTCAAGTCGCCGGTATGAAGCCGCACTATTCTCTTTCCCTCAACTGCAAACTTCTTGTACAGTGCGAATAAATCTTCCCTGGTCTTACCATAGCTATCTATCTGTATCGCATCGCTCCTCGCATATTTTAAAATGTCCCTGTGGACGAGTGAACCCGCGTATATTATCACGTCCGCACTTTCTATCTCTCGCTTCCCCCTCAGCGTGAGCAATTCAGGGTCGCCCGGTCCTGCGCCAACAAAAACTACTTTCGGTTTCATTTTGAACCACAGATTACACAACACTTTTTCTTTTTTTACAAAACACTTTCTTTTAGAAAAAGAACCTGTGCTAAGAAAGGTTGTTTGTAATAACTTCTAAAAAGTCCACTCTTTTAAAATCAGGGTCAAACATTGCTATTTTCTTTATGCCATGGTGTTTACAAGTTGCTGCGATTAATGCGTCATTTGGAAGTAAGCGATACCTCTTCGATATTTTTACAGATAAACTGAAAATCTCATGATCTACCTCCAAAATTTTTAAATAAAAACGGAGGTATCCAGAAAGATATCAACCATATATCTCTTCCTCTATTTTATTGAGTGTTCTTCTCATCTCTTCTTTTTTCAATTTTAGTTTCACTATTCCAAAATATTTATCAGAAAGCTCTTTTATTTTACTAACTCCCATTATCTTTATCTCTATCTCTATCCTCTCCCCTTCATTCAATTCCACGGGCATCAAAGGCTTAAACATACCCTTTTTTTCATAAAGAGCCTCTATCGTTTTTTGCATCTCCTTTACACCCCCTCTAACGTTATAAATTATCATTGCTTTATGAGTATAAAATGGTAGCTCTTCCATTTTTCTCTCCTCTGTGCTAATCTTCTCTTCTGTGTTAATCTTGTGTAATATTGTGGTTTTGGTTTTGTATCAACCTCCTTCTTTACGATTAGCGTTGCGAGGTAATGGGTCTTTTCTTTTATTTCAGAAAGTTTGCCGGTGAACATTTTTTGGTCTTCAAGCCCAACCTTGACACCCAAAATGGCTTTTTTATCGCCCAGCATCGTTTTTATCTCGTCCATATTTTTCGGCTTGAGGAATATCAATGAATCAGCGTTTTGAATTGTCTGCACCGCATTTTCGTTCCCTTTTACGTCGGGGATAATGGAAACGATTTCATTTCCTTCTGCAATCGGGGCTTTAGCAATGGAGGCGCAAGCTGAGAAGGATGTTACCCCAGGTACTACTTCTACCTCCTCCACAGCATCTTTGAAAATCTCCAGGAACCGGTAGAACGTGGAATACAGGCTGGGGTCACCCAGCGTGATGAATGCGACTGTTTCACATCCCTTCATGTTTTTCAACACCTCTTCCCGCGCCTTTTCCCAATAGAAGGCCAATTTCGCCTGGTCTTTCGTCATTGGGAATACAGGTTCAACAACAATTGGCTTGTTCTTTCTCTCGTTTATAATTC
>PIXU01000209.1 GCA_003601795.1 Candidatus Methanophagales archaeon | reverse complement strand
TGTCGAACAGTGAGAAATTCATAGGGATGAAGATACCAGGCTTAGAACGAGGAATGATGGAGCTCGGACTGGCAGGTTCGCTTGCAATGCTGCTTCAATTCTCTATCGTAGCCGGCTCGCTGAATTTCGATGTGGTGATGGACAAAGCAATATCTACCGGGATAATAGCGCTGATGTTTATTCTCTCTGGCATGGCGATGTTCCACCCGTACAACGCGTGTTTAGGTCCTGATGAGAGAAGACCAAGGACGCTTATGGTCTCAGTTGAGATTTCAGGGTTGCTATGTGCCATACTGGGAATTATCCTGGTGGTTACCGCAGGTTCAATGTGGGAAGTAGCAGATGGTGTATCTCTGGTTATTTTCGGTGCGCTGGTATGGCTTGTATTCTACATAAAGTTCGTGAAGGCAGCTATGCGCGAGGCATATTCAGTCGTAGGAACTGGGTTAATCAAGACAATAGAATAAGGGAGGTGGCAAAAGAGTAGAGAAAATGTTGGTAATAAACGAGAAGTATGGTGTGGTACTGGACCCGGATTCGCTTAAGGTAGGGGTGAGTAGAGCAGGATTCTACAAGGTGAACCTTGCGCCGATAGAAGAACAGATAAGTGTTTTGGAGACCGCAGTAGATGATCTGTTCAATTGCCTTGACCCCCAAAGCGGGTTCGTAATGTCTCAGCCACATAGAGAAGGGGCGTTGAGTAAAGCGGGTTTCGTGACGATGTTCGTGTTTGGAGTGATATTCGGCGTGTTGGCGGTGGCACTCGTGTTATTCAAGTTAGGAGGTGCATGAAAATGGTGGAGAAGAAGGAAGTCCCGGATGGATGGCCACTCGTCACCGGCGACTACGAGGTTGGTGACCCGAAGAGTTGTGTGGCAGTATCATCAACGGGGACTTATTTCCACATCGAGCATCTGCCCGGGGTTGCAATACAAGGACCGGATAAAACAGAGAACATTGGATTGGAGAAGATGATAACGAATATTATCTCCAATCCGAACATAAGATTCCTCATCGTTGCCGGTGCGGAAGTTCCAGGGCATTTAAGCGGATCGTCGATGGTAGCGCTGTGGAAGAACGGCATTGATCCATCTACCCGGAAGATAATAGGCTCAAAGGGTGCAATTCCATTCATCGAGAACTTACCGGATGCAGCAATCGAACGATTCAGGAAACAGGTAGAAGTAATAGACATGATAGGCGTGGAAGACTACGGGGCGATAATGGCAAAAGTGAATGAGTTAAAGGCAAGAGACCCGGGGGCTTATCCGGAAGACCCGATGATCGTGAAGGTAGGCGAGGAGGAAGAAGCAGCGGCACAGCTGGAGATGCCTTTAGCCATGCCTGCATCACCTTACATGGACGTAATAAACCAGGCAACGAATGATATTCTGTACAAGGCACAGTTGATTGCAAGAGACCAGAAATTATCCTCAGGGCTCTCAGTAAATGCTATCATGGGCATGCTGGCAGGTTTGATAGCGACGGTCGTGTTTCTTCTGCCGCTTATTTTGGAGGTGATATAAATGCCACCACGAAAAGTAGTGCAGCAAACACCGGAGACCGCGGTGATAACTGCGAAGATAGAGGATTTGAGAAAGTCCATAACGTTAATAGGCAAGGATTCAAGGTTCGCATCCGGTCTCTGGGTTGGATTCGTGAAAGGGATGGCAATCGGACTATTTGTGAGTTTGGTTCTTGCGGGACTTAAAGTTATGGCGTGGGTATAGAAAAGGAGAATAAGAGAATGGGAGAAGAGAAGAAAGGAGGAAAAGAGCAGAAAAAGCAGCTGGAGGAGGAAGTAGACGCAGAGGTGCTGGGGAAATTAGAAGAGGAACTGAAGGAGTTAGCAGTGCCTGTTGCAACGACACCGCCAGAGCACACCAAACTACTGAGCAGATTGGCGGCGATGGACGAGAAAGTGGAGTTTGTCACGGGTGAGCTTGCTCAGCGACAGGGAGAGAAAGTGGGTTTTGCGATTGGCACTTTATACGGGCTAATAATAGGAATACTTGCATATGTGCTATTCTGGATAGTATAAAAAAAAAGGAGGGTGGAAAAAATGTTTATATATGATAGAAAGCAGGAAATATACGAAATTGGTGGAGTAAAGGTAGGAGGACAGCCAGGAGAGTGCGCAACAGTTCTTTGCGGGACGATATTCTACGCAAAGCATTATCTGGTCGAAGATGCAGAAAAAGGGATATTTGACAAGAAAGCAGCGGAAGATGTGATAAATAAGCAAGATGAGTTCTCGGATTTAACAGGGAATCCATGCATGATGCAGATATTTTCAGAATCGCCGGAGGCAATGGAGAAAGAGATTGCGTTTTGTGCAGAGAAGAGTGACTCGCCTTTCTTGATCGACTCGACAGTGGCGGAGGCGAAGATAGCGGGGCTGAAGTATGTGGATGAAGTGGGACTGACAGAGAGGGCGGTATATAATTCAATAAACGTGTCGTGTTCGTCAGAGGAGCTGGAAATAATCGGCGAATCCAAATTGGATGCGGCAATTCTATTAGCGTTTAACCCAAAAGATTCAACGGTGGCAGGGAAGATGGATTTGTTAGAGACAGGAGCGGGTACATTTGACAAAGGACTGGTGCAGCTTGCACGGGACCTGGGCATAACGAAACAGATGTGCGACCCGGCTACACTGCCAATAGGAGCAGGTGTAGGCTCATCCGTTGCATCTGGCTACGTCATTAAGGCGAAATATGGTATTGCGGTAGGGTTGGGTATCCATAATGCACCTTCTGCATGGACCTGGCTGAAGACATTCCGGAAGGAGCATGCGACAAAAGGACCAGGTGGCTGGGAAGGGCTTGGCGCAGATGTGTTCCGTATCTGCGACATAGGCTCTAATATCATCCCGGTAATAGCGGGTCAGGATTTCGTGCTTTATGGACCAATAGAGAATGCACCGCTGGTATTCCCACTGGTTGGCATGGCAGATATGATTGTAGCAGAGGCAAACGCGTCAGAACACGAAATTGAAGTGAAGGAACCACATCCATATACGAAACTGTCAGCATAGGGGTGCTTTTTATCCCCTTTTATATTTTTTATTTTTATTTTTGTTTTTACAGTGGCTATACAAATACAACTATAAAGATTTAAATTAATATGAATTATTGTATTTAGGCAAGCAGGTAAGTAAAAATGTTGGAGAGATTGGACTCAAGATTATTATATGAAAATGGTGGGTTTGAGATAAAAGAGGAGCCTTTTTATTTGCCGCAAGGGAACGAGATTGCGCTATTCGAAGCGGCATTTAAGAAAAAACTACCAGTTATGCTGAAGGGACCTACGGGGAGTGGTAAAACACGATTAGTTGAGTACATGGCATGGAAGTTAGAACAACCGCTCTATACCGTTGCCTGCCATGATGATTTAAGTGCAAATGACTTAACCGGGAGGTATATCATTAAAGGAGACGATGTAGAGTGGATTGATGGACCTCTTCTTATGGCAGTAAAAAATGGAGGTATCGTTTATCTGGATGAAGTCGTGGAGGCAAGGAAAGACACAACTGTTGTTATTCATCCATTAACGGATCACAGAAGATATATGCTAGTAGAGAAGTTAGGAAAGATATTCTATGCACCGGAGGACTTTATGTTGGTAATTAGTTATAATCCGGGTTACCAGAGTGTGTTAAAAGAATTGAAACAGAGCACAAGACAGAGGTTTGTGAGTATCGCGCTCGGATGGCCAGGAGAAGACCTGGAGACTCAAATTGTGCATATAGAAACAGGTGTTGAACATGATATTGCAAGAAAGTTGGTAAAAGCAGCGAATAAAATAAGGAATCTCGTTCATCAAGGACTTGAAGAAGGTGTTTCGACCAGAGAACTTGTCTATGCTGGAACATTGCTAAATAGTGGAGTACCAATGCGAGATGCATTATATTCAACCATGATTGAGCCTTTAACTCACGATAGTGACCTCAAAAGAAGCATAGAAGAGATTCTTAAGAATTATTTTGATGTGTGATGTGTAACTCAGCATCTAATTTCGTCTGCGAACTCAGCGTACTCTGTGGTAAATTTTATATGTGAGTGTGACAAAGAAAAGGCTACGCTACTATTGTGGTCTGCTGAAAAATGGTATGGAATTCGATTAAGAAAGCTCACGGAGTGAAAAAGATAAGGAAACTACTTGGGGAGTATTACGAAGGCGAAGTTCTTGAGAAGTTGGTTAGCGAATTGTATCCTTTGCTCGATAGAGTGGGTTATGAAGGTTTAGAGAGAGTTGTAAGTCTTTGTACTCAACTTGACAGGTATAGTGGGCGAACTGCGGTTACTTTGCTTGAGGAGAGCCAAGAGCTCATTGATAGGTTGCTAACGTACGGCGATAAAGATTTAGTCATGAACGTTTATGGACTTTGTAGTCAGCTTGCCAGGTATAGTGAGGGTACGGCTATCAGGCTGCTTGGGCAGAGTCCAGAACTGATAGATAGAGTAGGCTATGCAGGATTTGAGAAGATTGCAGGGCTAAGTAGTCAGGTTGCCCGGGAAGATAGCTTCGTCGCTGCTAAGTTGCTTGGGATAAGTCCTGGACTAATAGATAGAGTGGGCTATGAAGGTTTAGAGAAGGTAGCGTGTCTTTGTAGCCGAATTGCCAAAGATCGCAGATTTATTGCTGCTTTGCTTGAGATGACCCCAAGACTCATAGATAGAGTAGGTTATGATGTTTTTGAGAAGGTAGCGTGTCTTTGTAGCCAGGCTGCCGGGTATAGTGGAAGAACTGCTGTCAGGTTGCTTGAGCTGGGTCCAGAACTCATTGAGAGAGTGGGCTACGATGCTCTTGAGAAAGTAGTCACCCTCTGCAGTCAGATAGCTCGGGAAGATAGTTTTGTTGCTGCTCGGTT
>PIXU01000208.1 GCA_003601795.1 Candidatus Methanophagales archaeon | reverse complement strand
TGATTTAGTTAAATCTTTCAATAAGGGGCGTATAGTCATCTTAACGGTGAATATGCCCATACCATGCCCTGGAGCTCCGGGGAAGTTCGCTATACTGTTAGATGCATACTTGCATTATATCAGAGGTGAGGAAGTACGAAAGAACGTTGAAATCAGTTTCTTGTGGCCCATTGGACTCATAGGACCACCGGCATATAACGAAGTAGCAAGTCCAGTGTTTGAAGAGCGAGGGATTGAAGTAACGAGGAATTTCGGTGTTAGTGAAGTAGATGCAGATAGGAAGGAAGTCGTGGGGGCAGATGGCGAAAGGATAAAATACGACCTCCTGATTACAATACCGCCGCACAAATGCACACCGGCGTTAGTGGATTCCGGGATAACAGATGAGAAGGGATGGATACCGATAGATAAATACACGTTGCAGTATCGAGGAGCAGCGGGAAGCTATGATGAAGTTTATGCTTTGGGAGATGCGGGTCCGGCGGAGATTATCAAGACGGGCATAGGCACACACTACCAGGCATTGATCGCAGGTCAGAACCTGATAAATGACATTCGAGGAAATGGGAAGGGCATAAAAGTGTCATATATGGGAGAACTGGGCTGCCCCTACGTAGGAGCCAGGTATACACCATCCACGAGAGGAGAAGCATACATTGCAACCTGGAGTTATGGTATGCCGCTTGAACCTTTCAAGGCAACAAAACTCGGCTGGTTCCTCTATCGCATGTATTACTACATCTATTGGGATGCCGGTATTAAGGCGCTTATGTAAATGTAGAAAAGGAGGTGAAAAATAGGGAAAAATGACAGAAGAGAAGATGGTAAAAGAAAAAGAGGCACTCGTGCTTGAATTGGAACCTTCAGACCTCGATACCTTAGCAGAGATATTAAGCACCATCAAGTTTCTGCGAAATTTTATGAATGACCAGATGTTGCACGACGTATCGGAAATTATGTCTGCGCTGTTCAAGTTGACGAACGCAATGGCGAGCACTGATTTGGTTGATATAATGGAAAGAGGCTTACAGGACCCCGAGCTGGATAAGGCGCTGCTGAACCCGCCGAAAGTGGGTACCTGGGGGCTAATCAGGGCGATGAAGGACGAGGAAGTGCGAAAAGGGATGGGAATAATGATAGAACTGCTCAAAGCGATAGGCAGGGCTTCTACTTCTTGATTGAAAAGGCAATTAATACGAGAAAGTGAGAAGTAAGAATTAGGGGGAATATAAGCAGTCCGGAAAGCGGGAGAAAACATCATGAAGAAACTACCGGAAGTAAATGAAAGCTTCGGCTTACCCGAAAGGCGTGAGAACGGTTTTAAACATCCCAGAATCTAAACGAATTGCTGTCGGGATTGGTATTGGATACCCGGATTGGGAGCATCCACTTAATAGCTTGCGGACCGAACGAAAGCCTGTTGAGAAATTGGTTACATGGCGTGGGATGGCTGAAGAAGGGGGAAAACAATGGAAGGACTTAAAAAGGAGGAATAAAAATGAATATCCCACAAATCAAAACAAGATTTCGACCTCTGAACGATATGTTATACATGGGGTATGTACCTGAACATTCAGGAGAGCAACAGGAAGAAAATATATAAACCTTTGCTTTTTGTTCGGAAAATCCGAACGTTTTCGATAGTTTTATCAGGGGTTTGAACGAAACTATCAGTGAGCGCCGAGGAGGGGCGCTTTATAAATACCCAAAAAATTTAGGAGGTGAAAAGATGAAAAGGGACAACAGGATGAAAAAATTAACAATAATGGCTCTGGTAATCGGTCTTGCAATGCTCTTGAGTACACCGGTTTTTGCCTACGAACTTGGAATAGCGTGGATTAATGACTATCCGGGTGCAGGAAACGACTTAGACTATTGCGATGATAATGCCATTGGTTTCAAAAATGAACTCAGCTGGTATAGCGTTGATTACGAAGAAAGTGATGGAGATGTATTAGAATCGCATTTTACAGACGATGGCTATAGTCTGGACAAACCTGACGTATCATTCCAGTGTGGACATTCGATAACGCATGACGGACATAAAGCGATTTATCTAAATCCTGATTCCGGGAACCAATATGTTGAATGGGATGAGGCAGATTTTGGCGATTACGATCTCGAATGGTTCGGAACCGTTGCATGCTATCTTCTAAATTCTGACGATGATAATTATTGGATTCATGCTACAGATGGCGGGCTGCACCTGTTCTGCGGATTTAAGACGACTCAAGCACAAAGTCCCAGTAACCTCATGGGTAAAAAGTGGGGGCAGTACTTAGATGACGGTGAAAAGGTTAAAAACGCATGGTTTCATGCCTGTGACGTTACTCAAACAAGTAGTAAGCAAGTCAATGTGATTACTTACGATGATGATTGCTATGATGATTACATCCACGGAAAAGGAGGACCTGCATGCAGTGATCCAACTCCACAAGCGACATTTTGGACATGGTCCCATACATGTTAAGAAAAAATGACGAATAAAAAACTGTTATGCGCTTTGATAATAACGGCACTGCTTATCGGTGTGGGAATGCTATCCTTACCAGGAGAAGAGAAACAAGAATCTCGGTTTTTGATAGAGTCATCGGGGGCATCTGAAGATGCCAACTTGAAAATCAGCTTGAACACAGACCTGCCTGCCCATGTTGAGACAGTTAGATACGAGGTAGTCCAGGGAATAATGGATGACAAAAACGCAAAAGCGTTAGCTGAACAATTCGGAATGAGTGGGGATATTGTACCCCCTGACGACGATGAATATACTCTAAAAGCCTCAAACGATTCAAAGAAACGTAAACTGACAATCTATCCGGAAGGTTCAATAATATACCATGACTATTCAAAACTCTGGGCATTGCCGAAGACTGCTCTTAATCTTCCAGAAAAAGAGGATGCAAAAGATATAGCTACCAATTATCTGACGGGAAAAGGTCTGCTTCCAGAAGATGCGCAAGTTAAAATGGTGGTATCAGATCAATTAAGTAGAAAAAATACATCAACCGGTGAAATCGTAGAGAACAGCGATACAAATTTGCAGGTTATATTTGGCAGAGAACTGGACGGTGTTCCGGTGGTAGGACCTGGATCAAAACTGAAAGTGTACATTGGAGATGGCGGAGAAGTCATTGGAGTACATAAAGTCTGGAGGAAACTTGAAGCATCAGGAACTACCGAGATAAAATCCTCTAAATCCGCATTTGAGGAGTTAAAACAGGGTAATGGGGGTTCAGTACCGCCAGGATACGATAATGTGACTATCGACAAAGTTTATTTGGCATACTATGAAGAAGGTCCGGGAGTGGAGCAAGATTACTTAGAGCCAATCTGGGTTTTCGAGGGACAAGCCTCAAATGGTGATGAGACCATAGCAATAGAATTTATGGTTTCGGCAACAATTGGTCAAAAACAAGTAGTATCAGAGGAGACAGGAGTATAAATCTCCTCTTTTTTATTTTTTTTACTATGGTGTTGATTTGTTTAGGGGTGATGTCTTATTTTAATATCGTGCATAGCATCAATTGCAAAGGATAAAAATATAAGATATAAAGTCCAATAACTTATTCAAAATGGTAGATAAGATAACACTTGATAAGAAAACTCTTGGCGTTCTATCATCAGAGACAAGAGCTAATATCCTCAAAAGTCTTGATATAAGGCGTATGACTGTAAGTGAGCTATCGAGAAGGTTAAATCTTCCCAAATCTACGATTTACGAAAATTTGGACAGATTGGTTGATACGAATTTGGTGAAGAAGAACGACGATGGACGTAAAAGAGTATATTACGAGCTAACAGAAAAAGGAAGAAGGCTGCTCAATCCACATGAAATGACAAAGATAATACTACTTCTGTCTTCTGCGGCACTCAGCTTTATTGGAGGTATTATTGGAATATATTGTTTTATCAAAAGCACCTTCCCAGAACGTGAAGAAGAAGTTACGGGGATTGTGCCTCTCTACGAACCAAAGTATTTAATTTTCGGCATGATTCTGCTCTCGCTGGGTGTTCTATTTTTGTATTTGGCTTTCCGCATGCGAAAAAACGATTATAGTTAAGATTTTCTATTTATTTTGCCCTTTTATTTTTTACTGAGCATGACTTCAAAAATTAAAGTGAATAATTTTTGGTTTTTTTGTTTTAAACCGAATTTTTTTAGGGTATATTATTTATGTACCTAACATTTATAGAAATAATTAGGGCAACCTAAAATAAAAGGGTAAGGACAAAATAACAGGGAAATGAGGTATATCATCAATTGTTTCAATCCCCAAAACCCAGACAAAATTCATTTCCGGTTTTATCTTATGAATTAGGAATTTAAGAGTAAGTGTCATAACTTATCGCTATCTTTAAATACCTTCTCCTTCTAATGGATAGGTATGAACACAAAAGAGATAATTATAAATGTATCAAGGGATTTTTTAGCGTCGAACTCGACATCCCGACTGATACGCTAGGTGATTGTTCTGTTCCTGCTGTTCAACGGCATTCCACAGAAAACAGTCGCTTCTATCACTAATTACTCAGATAGACAGGTCAGGAACATCAGAGATCAATTTGAGAACTCCAATGGCGATTTTCCACAGGAAGGAAAGAAGAGAGGGCGAAAGAAGAAGATAAAAAAGCGAGTATTCGGGCGGATAGTGAAGTATATCATGGATCACCCCCGCTCCACACTCAAAGACGTAGCGCGGTGTCTCAGGGAAGAATACAAGCTTGAGGTGTCCGTGAAGACGCTAGAGCGTGAATCGGAGGAATATGACCTCTCTGACCTGTACAAGCTGGTCAGGAAAAAGGAAAAGTCGAAAGTCATTCGTGCTTCGATTTTACGATTTGACGCGACCATTAAGCGATTTCTTTGGAAAGAAGCTCAAAATCAGCATTGATTAAGCCCTTACAGGGCTTGCGGGGTCGTGGGGTGGAACCCCACACATGCGGTCGCCAGGTGGACGCGTAAAGTAAAAATCTCGTGGACAAAACACCCAACGAGGGGAAAGGCGATGAAGGCGGACAAGCTCTTCTACGTCTTTGAGCTCACGAAGAAGCGCCTGCTTAGCTTCAAACCGCAGCCCGGGAATGCTACTCTCGCAAATACCGCCCTCAAGATGATAAAAGAGCTTATAAGCGAAGTGAAGCCGGAATCAGTGAGGATGATCCTGGATGCAGGTGGCTGCAAAGGCTCAGTTATCGCGAGATTAAGTAAAATAAAGAATCTTACGTTTCTGGTACGGGGAAAGAGAC
>PIXU01000207.1 GCA_003601795.1 Candidatus Methanophagales archaeon | reverse complement strand
TTGACTTTTAATTATATGCAATTAAAAATTGTCGTTTTAAGTGGCGGTAGTAAAAAATGGTGTTTTGATAGATTGGAGAGTGATATGATGATCTTTTGTGAATGGTTGATGGAGGGGGTTAAATATATTTATAGTGAAGAACTTTGTATTTAGTGGGCGGTTACACATGGAGAGCGATACGAAAGAAGAAGCAAAGCAGGGATATATTGCATTATTATTCCCGGATCACTCATTTTCTTTTCAGATATACTACATCAAACTTAAATTAAACGAAAGGGGCTTCCTGCTACATTCACAATCTAAACTGTTTAGGAAGGATTAACTCCCTCCACCAACCATTCACAAAAGATCATCATACCAGTCTCCAATCGATCAAAAGAGAAGCTATAACGATGCTGAAGGTCGTGATACTCGCAATGTTCTTTGAAGGTGATATAACCTTCGTAACAAGCGAATTAAAGGCTAAAGCATCGTTAAAGAAGTTTACAGGCTTCTAAACAGGTTTACAGTCGATCAGTTTGTGGATATGGTGTTGAGAACCGTAAACACCGTTTGTAGAAAGCGAAAGAGCGTAAAAACGATGATAATTAGAGATACCACCAATTTGACGGTGGATATTAACAGGTTCAGAAAGAAGTATAAGAGAGAAGATTTAAAAGATAAGGACTATAAATGGGCTTATTCCAGGTCCAAAGGCTATTATATCGGTATGAAACTTGTTTTAGCCATATCCTTAGATAAAATACATAGATTTATTCTGTCCTCTGTGACAAAGATCACTTTTCCTGGTGTCGTTTTGATTGGCATTGCCATTTCTTTGGATTTCAAGGATAAAAGAAGCCTACAAAAGCTTGCTGAATGGTGACATTTTGGAAGGGGTTATACATCTTCTCTTTCAAGTCGATGAAAGAGGGACACGAGCTAATTTTCCTTATTATCCTTTTTTCGGTGATGTTTTATAAACTGTTCCATCGAGAATGGTTTGCCATGCCCAGGATAAACCGTTTTTATTCTCAACTTTTTCAGTTTCTTGACACTTTCATTTGCTACTGTTAAGTCATCCATAATAGAACTGAGAGCTGGTTTGTCTTTATTTTCAAGCAAATCTCCGCAAAACAGGTTGCCACCTGCTGTCTGTATTCCTATTGAACCTTTTGAGTGCCCTGGAATATGAAGAACTTTTGCATCGAGTCCGTATTCAGAGAGATCGTATCCCTCATCAATATATAAATCTGGTTTGAATCGTTCCTTTTTGCCAAATCTGAATAGGATACGAGCTATCATTCCAAGGAGAATATTGCCTTTTCTTCTGTTCCAAAACATGTCTCCACGTTCGCTCATTCCCGAATCATCATGATGCATCGCTATCATTGTACCGAACTTTTCACGGAGATAGTTTGCATTACCTGTGTGGTCAAAATCTCCATGAGTTAAAACGATGAGCTTGAGATTGCCAGGTTTACACCCCGCTCTTTCAAGTTCTTTTTCAAGCTCAGTGCGCTTATTTGAGCACCCTGTGTCGATCAGAATATAGCCGACGTCGGTTTCTATGAGGTAGCAATTTACGGTACCTAACTTATAAGGCAGTGGTAAAGTAATGGTCTTGAGCTTTGTAGACATTTTATCCTTCCTCCTTTTATTGCCTACAGGGCGCTATGAGGTCCTCACGCCAGCTCGTGTCCCTTTTCGACTCGGTCGACTCTGACTCTCCGGATCTGCAGAGTCGTCTATCGCACGGCTCGTAAGAAGCTGGACACAGCAAGGACAGTCCAGCCCACGATTCCTCCAAATGCCAATAGGCGTATCAGAGCTGGATAGGAGGATTCCCAGATCCACAGCCCCACCATACCGGGGAGAAACAACACCCAGACGATGATCTGTGCGACCAAAGGCAAGCCTCGCACCCAGTACCAGACCAAGTCCAGCCACTCCAAGTTCACGACCATTGCGACAATGAACCCGCTCCACCACATCGCGAAAATCACGACGGCGTAGGTGCTGAGTACTCGTGTAACAACATCGCCCCAGAACGAGGGGTTTCTCATAATCGCTCACCTATTCTTCATAGCTATCCCTCTTTATATACTTTCGCTTAACGTTTCACGGATAAAAGACAAGTGAGTGTGGTCGGCGCAAAGGGACGTTGATTTAATCTTTTTGAAATAAACCAACAATCCCAATTATCAGTCCTATCAAAACGATAAAGAATTTAACGTGGGGTGCACCCCAATTTTTTAAATTCCGATTCGATCTGTGTCTTCACTTTTCTATTTTTATATTCATTTTTTAATTTTTCATATTTTGATTTAATCCCCCATTCCTTTTTAAAGTCTTGAATTAGGTTTGGATCGTTAATAAATTTGCAAAAGGATTCTATTAATTCAAGAATGCTATTTTCTGATGCACATCCTAAAGTTACGGTTGACGACAGTAGTAAATCCTCTTTGTAAGCTTTAATACTTTCTTCAATGTAACTGATAGTTATTGAATCGATATTATTAATTTCTTCCTTTAACTTTTTTACATAATTTTCGGGTTCAAGAAAAATAAATTCTGTTGAATCTCCGACCATTAAATTTCCAATGGGAGTTAGTTTATACCGTTTATAAAAAATTCCTCCAGGCTCATCAGTCATTATAATAGCATTTGCGTTGATAAGTTTTTGAATGCAAAAATAATATTTATCTTCCTCAATGCCTTTATCTTTCAGCTTATGCAACGAATATAAATTAAAAGGACTAAATGAACCGTTTTTCCCTATTTCTTCTTTAATTAGCGTAACAATAAATCCCAGTAACTCCTCATCGTTCATTTCTTCTCTTATTATCCCATCTTCTTTATGACTCCATACCTATATAAAAATTTGCTAATAATATAAAAGGATGTAATAGACGCAGATAGAGTCTGGAAAAAACCAAAATGCCCACATGGATAGATGAAAAACTCGCAATAGCGATAAAATCAGAAACAACGACTTAAACAATGGCAATCAAACATTGAACAATCTTAACCCAAACTTCGTAAACCTCTCAAAATGCGTTCTGTTCAATGTTAACAGCAAGGCATCTCG
>PIXU01000206.1 GCA_003601795.1 Candidatus Methanophagales archaeon | reverse complement strand
TTACTGAGATCGTGTCAGTTCCAATTAAGACGGTGTCATCAAAGAAAGAAACCATAAAGTTGTTTGCATCTGCATCACCGATGTTGTGCACAGTTGCGGTTATTGTTACAGAATCGCCTTCTGTGGGGGATGATGGCGAGAATGAGATATCCGATGAGTTGAGGGTTAGATCGGGTGTTATTGAAATCCATCCACTCTCTTTCATGAATGGATAAGGATCTTGATTATCTCCCCCGGGTATATTATAAGGGGCATCTCCTATCCCATCACCGTCTTTATCTTCGCCAGCATAATCACTCCAATAATTTCCTTCTTTTAAATTAAAGTTATACCATCGGTTGTTATCCTCTTCCCCCACCTTATCCTCTGCGTTTTGGTTATTGTTTATAAAATTGTTGTGGTAGATGTTATTAGAAGGAAGGACCCCAGTTCCGCCAGAGGAATCTATGTATATACCATATTCGGCGTTTAAGGAAATATTATTGTTGAAGATATTGTTGTTGGTAGAATCTCTGTCATAAGCAATGCCATAGTTATTTGACTCTATGATATTTCCGGAAATTATGTTATTGGACGAGGAACTCAGACCAATTCCAGCATCATTTGATTTGATCACATTTCCCTCAATTATTACGTTATTGCTACTATCTATCTTTATCCCTGCATTATCATCGTTACCGCTGTTTATTATCTTGAATCCTTTCAACTTTACATTATCAGCTTGAATTACTATAACATCTCCACTTCCTCCCCCATCAATGACAGGCATTTCTTCACTTGTTAGACCACCATATCCAAAATTACTACTTGTCTTTCCAACTAAATTAACAGATTTATCAACAACTATGCTGCTATAAGATCCTGAATAAACCTCTATAATATCGCCATCATTTGCAATATTGATTGCTCCTTGAATGCTCGTGTAATTTGCATTTGGAAACTCCTGTCTGTCATCATCTACCGTATAAGTTTCAACAACCCTTACGAACTTTTCTTTGTAATTGTTTTCGATGGAAGTCTCTCCACTTACTGGAACTGCATATACCCCAAGCGTGTAATCTCCAGGCTCATCACTTGACCATGTGAAGTTAACTATGGTTGAACTTCCACTTGACAAACTTCCAATTATCTTTGTATCTTTTAAAGCACCATTCTCCAAAAGCTGAATTTCTATGTTACTTTCGTCCTCTAAGCCCCTATTTTTAATCGTTACGTTTACTGCGATAGGCATTTTAGGTATAGTATAGGTTGGGACGTCTAAAGTCATTACATCAATTTCATGTTCTGGACTAAAAATAAATATCGAAGTCTCAGGGTCTCCTAAAAGATTGATTTCATAGTAACAGTATCTCATGTAGTTATCAGAGATAGATCCTATGTTATCCTCTTTAGAATCCTGATTCGCTTTGCCTATATTTGTAATATCCTCGCCAAAGATTGCATCCCAGAATTGTCTGTCAAAATGTTGTGAAGGGCCATTAGTGCTATGCTTCATTCCCCAACCATATCTTGAATTAGCTATAAATCCAAAAGCACCAGTCGGGTTCGTAACAAAATGCTCGATAATACAATCATAACTTGTGGTGTAGCCATAGCTATCCTTGTTATCGAATGAGCCAGCATAGCAACCCTGAGTGTAACCAAAGAAGTATTTGTTATTTGTTAAAGCATCTACATCAGAGTTATACATTTTTAATACTGTGCCTACATTAGCATGCCCAAGATGGTTTATTAGATGGGTATTGCTATTAATTATGCTTATTATTTCGGATTTTGGCCAATCATTTCCTGGATAATCACGGTCGTAAAGAGTGGATTTATTGTAGGTATCTGGGAAACCTACTGTGCAATAGCCATTGGCACATGAGCCATCTTTAATTTCGTCTTTGTAATCTCCACCCCAAGTAGCTCCTAATTCTCCTTCCCCAGATTTAATGTTGCTATTAATATTCTTACTCTTATCAAAGTAGATAGAACTTTTAAAAGCCTGGCTAAATGTCTTTCCTTTAGATGCTTTGGCTTGTTCCTCAAATTCTTCGATCGCCTTTATTATCTCTAAACTCCTTTTTACTCCTATTTCCCCTTCTCTTTCTTTAATTTTCGTCTTTAAACTTTCCATGAACAAAATGAACTCTTCTATATTCTCTTCCTCTATTTCTATGTCTTTTCCTCTTTTATCTCCTATTACATATCTCACAGCAGGTATATATCTCACTATTAGCCCAGCAGCATCAATCAAAAGTTTTGGTTCCTCAATCAAAATATTCCTTATTACAGGGCTACATTTATAGTAAAGATTCACATATTTTTTCTTTATGTACATATCCCTCAATTCCCTTATTGAGTTCAATTTCTCTTCTGGTTTACTTACATTGCCTTTGTATACTGCTTCCTCTATAGTACAAGGTTCGTCTTCCCAAAGGAGTTCACCAACCATCCACGTATCTTTTAGATAGGGGTCACTTATAGAAGTGCTCTCATAACTGATTGTTTTATTTACAAAATTGGATAATTCCGATGGAGAATCAACAGGAGCTCTACCGATATAAACCTCTGCCATTAAATCAACCTCTCCTCCTCCAGGACCGTCATTGGGCTCACCATATATTCCGTCACCGTCGTAGTCATAGTCCCCATCAAGACAGGCATAATATAAATCTGATGCTATTTTTTCGCCGTGAAAACTCCATAATTCTCTTACAGGCACTATGTTATCACCAGATTCGTCACCCACATTTCCACTATCTGCATCTCCACCTAAAAGAATGTAGTCTGTGCCCCAATTGAGGTATGCATACCTTATAAAATTACGGATTTTTTCTTGATTATCTACTCCAGTGTAAGTAGAATATATATCCTCAGTGGTGACGATTGTTGTAGTGATGCCCCTTGAATTCTTCCAATCAGCCAGCGTTTGAAAGTTTGGTTCAGGAGCATTCTTTAGTTCTTCATTTGTGATAATAACATACTCATATCCACCGAATTTCTCTTTTACTACATTCCATATATTTGCATTATTTCCTTCATAGCCCAACGCCCAAAAGCCAGTACCCCCAATGTTTGCGGAGTTAACGTAATCAAATTTTAAGCCAAGAGATTCTTCATCATCATACCAGCACTGATGCCATGTGCTATCAGACTGGTATCTATACCAAGGAGTGTGCGAGTTGGGATCCCAAAGTCTTCCATCGGGGGTATTCTGAGCATTTGCGATAGCATTTTCCATATATACCTCGGTTCCTGCGCCAATGGTGTTTGAGCCCGGTGAGTCAGATTCGCAGGGCCAATCCCTGCCATAAAAAGGCAACCCCAGTATTATTTTATTTGATGGATAATAATTTTCAAGTATGACTACAGAGTCTACTACATCAAGTTGAGTTGGATCATTATAAGGAGATACAGCCCCAGTTGTAGGGGCACTCTGCCAGTGGTAATCATACCCCATGAGGAACACAGCATCCGTATATTGTGATAAAGCAGCATTGCGATATACTGTCTCAACACTGCCCATAACGCAAAAAGAAATGTGATAATCAGGATTTGCATTCTTAAGTGTATCATGTAACACATGCATAAACTGTTCCATCAAAACTTTGTTAGATTCACCGGTATAGGAGTTAATCTCACTTACACCTTCAAAATCTATAGATACTCCATCCGCGCCATAATCCTGTAATTTCTGGAGTATATTGTTCGCTAAATCATCCCTATGATAAGCTAGTATGTAATCATAATGCAATTTATTATGATCATGAGTTGTTACAGTTAAAGTAACCTTCACATTATGAGAGTGGGCAGCATCTCTGACAGTATAATAATCTGCTCCAATATGGCTAGTATCCAATGTTCCATCAGGATTTGCATCCATGGAAAAATAAGACACATAGGTCAAACCGCTCCAATCTGGCTGATATGAATGTGGGTCTATCCAATATGGCCAAAAGCCGTATACTATTTTATTGGTTCTTATCGCTCTAGTACCATATGTAATTACTTCTTTTGGATTGTCAACAATTCTAAGTACATCTTCCTTATCTTCAGGTAAGCCTCTAAATAGTTCGTTCGGTGGTGCAGGTTTTGTCTTGACTGCAACTGTTATATTTCTAAAATATGACACATCTCCACTCTTTGGGATATATTCTACGGGATAAAGATTCAAGACAAGTATCTGATAGCCCTTCTTCCACTGCACACCTACTTTTGAGTATATACTGCTTGGGTAAGGAGCCATTGAATTATATATCGTTTCATTCAATGGAGTTATCTCTCCTTCTTTACCAATTGGTATTGGCTTCTGACCCGGCTCGATTAAAAACTTACCTAAATATCTTTTTTCTTCAGGAATAACCTGGATATTATCCACTTCCTCACCATAAGGAATAAGTATCTTTGCAGTTTTAAATGGCATCACAGGTGCTCCAGGAGGCGCATAAGTATTTAGCCCCGGGATCCTAATTCGTTTAAAGTCTTGTAATCCACTTTCAATCGTTGGCTTTTCAAAAGAATAATGCAGGATTATTTCCCTATTTTCTTCCCCCACTTCCCCTTTTTGTACCACTTCCCCCCCAAGAGGGAAGGCACTCGAAACAATAGCAAACAGCAGCAAACTTACTATACTCACAATTAGGGTTTTTTCCGATTTCCTCATCTCTCAAACACCTCATATCGAATACATTGCCTAACTTTTAATGGAAAATGGTATATAAAAGCTTTTCGGTTTTTTGTTTTATGTTACCCGTTTAGATAAGAATTTTGTCAGTAATGTGAAGGGATGAAGTCAAGCGACACGTGAGCAAATTTTGAAACACCGTGGGTTGAATTACAGTCGCTGAAAAGTCCCTTTTTGGGGTGGGACCTCACATGGGCAGAGCCCAACATGGTTTGCCTTTTCCACGCACCACCACGCTCCTGACTACTTCAAGCGAGTATGGCAAACTGTTTTGTTAGATGATTCGATTCCACCACTGCTAATCGGATATCCTCCTTTTTAACAGGTTTATAGTTCATTCTGTCTTTGTTTATAATAGTGTAATAAATGTCTATTATCGCAGATTACCTCTGCCGCCTTGTATATGTGTTCACTCGCATGATAATAGTCCAAAACTTGTATCGCATCAAGAAAAATATCTCTTATCGTTTTCCATATCCATCTCGCTCCGTCTCCCACTACATACAGCCGTACATCCCTTTCCGGTATCAGTCCCGCCTCCCTCATCTTTATCGGGCATTTCTTCAATTCTTCACTGCTCTGGACTTGATGCCAGCAAAGCACGTGCTCGATTCTGACACCGTCAACGAGATAGAACCTGAATCCCTTTTCTTCTCTCCGTTCGTCTTCCCATTTTGCTCTCTTTGCCCTTACCTTCCCACTGCTTTACTGTGTCGGATAAGATCAGGACATCGTCGAGAGGGTGGAAACTTTTTCCAGTTCTCACAGTAGAAATGGGGGTGCCTCAACGTTATTTCCCCTATCATCGTTTCCACAGTCCTTTCATGCATATCTCTCCGATTAAGCATTCTCCCGCAGTTCGGGCACACCATCGTTTCTCGATTTAGCTCGTCAGAGAATAACTCCACGATGATCTGTTCCGCGATTTCCCCATCATCTTCTCTTCTATAATATACTCCCCGATATGAAGAATAGGTCTGGTTGCACTATATCCATGTCTGAAAACACGACATCGCAGGGTGCATCAAAAACCTCACCTAATCCCTTTTCCGTTACATATTCATCTAAAATACGCTCTAATTTCCTCGATACTCTTTGATGATACGGCACAGGTGCAGGCATTCTGTACAGTTTGCCCCCTATTA
>PIXU01000205.1 GCA_003601795.1 Candidatus Methanophagales archaeon | reverse complement strand
TCACGTTTTATTTCCGCCTTCCTCCCCATCTCCTCAATATTGGTCTTTTTACTATCCTCCCGTTCATCTCCCTTATCCTTATTATTCCTCAAGACATAGGCATCCATCTTTTCGTCATAACTCAGCTTTTCCTGCGAGAATATGTCCAATCCACTGTCTTTAGTCGCCCCGGCATCTTCCTCTCCCTTTTCCGGTGACTTCTCGCAAAGCTCATCCATCTGCTGGAAGAAAGCAGAGAAATTTGGTTCATGCACCTCCCTGGCATGGACGAGACACAGGTCGATATTTATCGTCTTATTCGGTCTATCCGCAGTTGTTCCCCTATTCTCCCGCTTCTTTCCCCAGTCAGGATGCTCCCTTCTCAGCTCGATAATCCTCCTCTCGATCTCGGGGTCAATTGTGCGAGGATTGTGCACAGCATGGCTCCTCGGCTCACGAAAGCCCGTCTACGCCTTCCTTCTCGTATCGGGGCTTCGACCGATAGCAGGTGCTGTGCGAGACCCTTGCTCTTCTGCATGCTTCTGAAACGTTTCCCAGTCGCTCAACCCCCGAATAACTATATCCGCTGTTGAAAGGTAGTTTGGGGATAATAGACTGACATCTCTAAGTTCCTCCTTCACATAGAAGTAGGTACGGGAAGCTTTTAAGTATAAGGTATGTTTCCTATCAAGATAGCCATAACAAATCTGCAAGAAATATCTAATGCATATCAAATATGGGAGGAATAGAGATGCCCGCCACTTCCGATAACAGCGGACATACGGCTACGCTTCGCTCCGCCCAAATTCGGCACAGCCGAACTTCGTATGTCCGCCAAACGTTAGGCGCAATTTTGGCATAAGGGGGTAAAAAGATATGAGGGAATCCAAACCTCTTCAAAAGAAAGCGGTTATCAGGGAGCGCACCAGATGTCTTGGTCCTACACCTGACTTAGAAGAACATGTGGAACCAGATTGGTGGCGGCGCATCTTCAACTCACTCTATCTAAAAACGGATGCCGATGTGGTGGATGACTACCATATCACCAGAACAGAAGTGGACTTATTTTCTGAAATTCTTAAGCTGTCACCGGAAGATAAGATTCTAGATTTATGCTGTGGGCACGGACGTCACTCTCTGGAACTGGCAAGGCGAGGGTTTCAAAATGTTGAGGGATTGGATCGCTCGCATTATTTGATTCAAAAAGCAAAAGTCCAGGCAAGGAAGGAAGGTCTAAAGGTTAAATTTAGAGAAGGAGATGCCAGAAAACTTCCGTACCCACCTGATACCTTTGATGTCGTTATGATATTGGGGAACAGCTTTGGTTATTTTGAGACAGTTCAGGACGATTTAAGGGTTCTGAAAGAGGTATTCAGAGTTTTAAAGCCATGGGGACGAGTTCTTATAGACGTTACAGATGGTGAATACTTAAGTAAGAACTTTAAACCAAGGTCCTGGGAATGGATAGACAAAAAACATTTTGTCTGTAGAGAGCGTTCCCTATCTCTGGATAAACAACGCCTTATATCGCGAGAAGTTATTACCCATGTAGAAAAAGGTGTAATTGCAGACCAATTTTATGCCGAACGGCTCTATACCCGTGAAAGCTTGAAAGAATTATTGAAAACGGCGGGATACAGTGATATCATCTTCCATGAAGAAATATCTCCTGATTCTCGGCGAAACCAGGATCTGGGGATGATGGAGCGGCGCATTATTGTTACAGCAATAGTAAGAAAAGAATGGACACCTATTAAAAGAAAGCTAAAAAGGGCAGTAAAAAATATAGTGGTACTCTTGGGCGATCCCAGAAAACCGGATCCCTTAAAACCCTTTTTTGCTTTTGATGACGATGATTTCTATACCATTGACCAAATGAAGGCAGCATTGAAAGAATTGGAAGGGTATCGATTTACTTATCTGAACAACCACGACACCTTGTACCAAGATTTAATCAAACTGAAAGGTAAAGTCGATTTCGCTTTCAATTTATGTGATGAGGGTTATTTTAACGACCCGAGAAAAGAGCTTCATATTCCCGCCCTGCTGGAAATGCTTGATATTCCGTACTCAGGTGCTGGTCCTCAGTGTCTTGCTTACTGCTATGATAAATCCTTAGTACGAGGCATTGCAAAAGAGATGGGAATTCCTGTTCCAGAAGCCGTTTTTATAAAACAGGAGGATACAACTTTTGAACTGCCCTTTCCATTTCCCGCCATCGTCAAGCCCAACTTTGGAGACTCAAGCTTTGGGATTACCCAAAGAAGTGTGGTCAACAATCCCGAAGAACTTATGAATGCAATTTCAGAAGTAAGGGAGAAACTTGGCTACGACAAGCCCATTCTTGTTGAGGAATTCCTCCCGGGAAAGGATTTAAGCGTGGGGATTATAGGAAATCCCCCAGAGTCCTATACCGTTTTGCCTGTAATAGAGGAAGATTATTCATCCTTGCCGCCGGGACTCCCCAGAATCTGTGGTTATGAAGCCAAATGGTGCCCTGACTCACCTTACTGGAATCTAAAGTCCATTCCCGCAAATCTTTCAGAAGAGCTGGAAAAATTCATTGTAGAATGCTGTTTGAAGCTGTTTGAGAGGCTTGAGTGCAGGGATTACTGCCGGTTTGATTGGAGACTTGTTTCAGAAGGTAATCCAAAGCTTCTTGAGGTAAACCCCAATCCCGGTTGGTGCTGGGATGGTCACCTTGCAAAGATGGCAAAGATTGCAGGAATATCCTATGCAGAAATGCTGAAGATGATTTTAGAAGCTGCTGAAAGCCGATTGTATAGGCGGTCACCAGACAATAGTACAATGGAGAGGAAAGATGTTACCAAAACTGCGCCTAACAGCGGATAAAAGGAAAATCAAAGATTTCTCCAATTGCCTTCGCAACTTCTTTTATCCGCGGAACGTTAGCGGAAATTACACTAAACCCTCAAAAAGGAGGGAAAGGCAATGGATAGAAAGAGTTAGAGAATGAAAATGCAAACATTAAGTACTTTTGAACTTTTACCTATACCAGATATATTTAAGAATGGGGAAGTTGTGATTTATCATGCTGATGTTATGTCTCTTTATGATAAATGGGAGTCTCCTGTGGTGATTATTTCTGATGGGCCTTATGGGATATCTGGATTTCCTGGGGATCTTCCCGCTCCAGATGACTTGCCTAAATGGTATGAACCGCATATTAAGGCATGGTCGGGAAAATCTACTCCTTTAACAACACTATGGTTTTGGAATACAGAAATAGGGTGGGCAAAAGTACATCCAATCCTGGAAAAATATGGGTGGAAATATGTTAATTGCCATATTTGGGATAAGGGAATATCCCATGTAGCAGGAAATTCAAATACAAAAACTCTCCGAAAATTTCCTGTTGTTACAGAAGTTTGCGTTCAATATGTAAAAGAAGCCGGATTTGAAGTTAATGGCCAAAAATTAACAACGCAAGAATGGTTAAGGTATGAATGGAAAAGAACTGGAGTTCCTTTCCACAAAGCGAATGAGGCGTGTGGAGTTAAGAATGCGGCT
>PIXU01000204.1 GCA_003601795.1 Candidatus Methanophagales archaeon | reverse complement strand
AGCGAGAAAATAACCGCGCCGAAACTGCCTATTGCAGAAAGAACCGTCGCTTCATAAGCTCTGCCCTCCAGTAACAACCGATGTGCGGGCAGTAAACTCAGTGCAGTGTCGGCTTCGGGCGCACCAACGAACGCAGCGGGTATTGTTTTTATATATTTATAAACTTTATACTTTAATTGGTGATGAAAGATGGATGAAGTAGGCGTAAAAGACGATATTAGAGTAAAGGACTGGTTCAGGCGTATAAGGGCATCTGAGTCAGCAAGAGCCAGCTATACAAAGGGCATGGAGTATTTTATGGAGTTCGTAAGGGAGAGAGAGTTAGGGATAGGCAACACACCAAAAGAATTTTTAGAGTATGCGAAAGATCGATACCGGACCGATGCCCTCGACTGGAAAGATGAAATAGAGGGGATAATAGCGGAGTTTGAGGAGTGGCTGAGCGAAAAGCCAAAGGTGTTTACGAAAGGCGACTATGAAGACCTGGGCATAAAGTTAGCGCCAAAGACCATACATAATTATATCGCAGCGATTCGGTCTTTTCTCAATGCCTTTAATATTGAGGTGCCGAGGAGCAAAGGCAAGCGAAAACCAAAAACGTTAGTGGAGAACAACCACCGGTTAACCAAAGAGGATGTAAGGGAAGCGCTAAAATATGCAGACGTGAGGGCAAAAGCTATAATTTTAACGATGCTTAGCGGAGGGTTAGGTGATAGCGAGCTATTGAACCTTAAGGTAGGGGATTTCATAAGAGGGAGAGGCTACGAACCTTTACAGATAGGTGATTTAAATACATGGATAACACAAGAGAAGCAAAAATGCGAAGAGGCTATTAAAAATGGCGATTTAGAGTTCGGGATAACACAACTAAAAATACGAAGACAAAAGACAGGCATTGACTACTACACATTCATTACGCCAGAGGCGACTCTCGCTGTATTAGATTACCTGGCATGGCGTAACAGACCTTCGGGGTATACACAACGATACAAAGGCGAAGGTAAGATAAGAGAAGAGAAAAGGAAGGTAAGAACCCCCGATGATTATCTGTTTATTAAAGCGTATGTGGATGACTGGTATTTGCCACCAGAGGTTATAGAAAAACTGAAACCACCAAAAATCGGTGAAGATGAAACCAATCCAAAATACAAATCGAGAGCCACAGCAAAAATTTTAAAGGAAGTTAGAGAGAAGCGGCAAGAGTTAAATCTGAAAGGGTATGCTGATGAGGTTCGTAAGCTGGATAGAAGCGGGTTAATGGCGATATTCAGGGAGCTGGCAAAGAAGACGGGCATATCCACAGGCATAGGCGTATATCAATTGCTCAGGGGGCACAACCTTAGAAAGCTGTTTTATACGCTGTTAAGAAACGAAGGCATAGACAGCTTCATTATAGAATTCTGGATGGGTCACGCGATAGATGAAGAGAAGGCGGCATATTATGAGACTATCCCGGAAAAACACAAGGAGATTTACGCTAAATACATGAAAGTCCTTCTCATCGGTGATTTTGAAACGAGAGCTTTAGAGAGCAAAGAATACAAAGAGCTTAAGGAAGAGCTTGAAACCTATAAAGAAGCGCTGAAACAAAGAAATGGCGAGATTAAGAAGCTCAGGGAAGAGATAGAAGAGATGAAAGCTAAGGAAAGGGCACAGGAACCGGTTGATAAGCTGATAGACCTCGTGATTGAGAAGATGATGGAGGATGAAGCTATTAAAAAACGATTAGCGGAAATTTTGAAGTAAAAAATAGAGATGGGGTTTTTGTTCCCTCCATTATCTCTTAATTATTTAATCGGAAAGTTCGGTGTTTTTCACATTTTTAAAAGTGGTCACAATACAAAAATAAGGTTTATAAATGATGTAAATATATATTTACATAATAGAAATGAGGTGGATAACAAAAAGTGGAAGGTTCGGAGATAACGAAATAGAAGAGATAGAAAAATATGCGCGAGAGAAAAGAATAAGCAAACATAGACTACTAAGAGCTTCGGTTTTAGATGTTGTGACTAACAGCAGAGACGTAAATACATATTTACAAAAGGGAGAGGGCTTTATAAAGGTTTTAGCCACAAGGTTTACGGAGGATGAGATAGAGAAAATACAGCAATATCTACAAAAACATGGGTTAACTATGAACGACCTTATCAGAGCTTCAGTTTTTTATTATATTAACAATGTAGACACAGGTTTACAAAGCTATAAAATGCCTGAGTCAGGCGAAGTAATTAAAGTCTTAAAAGAAATAGTAAACAAATATGCCGATGCAGATAACGATTTTGTGACTATGCGACTTTGTGAATGGTATAATATCTTCGCTGAGCCCGAAAATATTAAATTATTAGGCTCTTTATTTCTCAGAGCGGTGGAGAAAAACAGAATGTCATAATAAAATGCTATCGGTGTAAAATACCTTCCACATTTAGCATGTAACAAAATTTTTCAGCAGGTAGGATAACCGCTATATCAAAAAATTTTGTCTATCATTGAATTTCATAGGTATGGATGAAACGATAAAGAAGCGATTAGCGGAGATTTTGAAGTGAAAATTTTGTAAACTTTTACGTAAAAATTACATATATATATACCTCAACACAACATTATATTGAGGTGATATACCTCAATATATCCGAAATTTTTATATATACCTAAAACAAATATCTATATAGTAATATAAGAGGAGGTGAGGATAATGCGAAAATTGAGGATGGAAACGAAACGCTGGACCAGTGATGACAAGTCGGTGTACTTTTGCGAGGTATGCCAGCGGTTTCACTACCGATTTTCCCAAATAGGGAAACAGCACGAAAAATATGCGAGGCGATGTGGATAATGAGATAGATGGATTAATCAAAGCCTGTGAAAGGGTTCTGGAAACTTTATCAGAACCCCGGAGGAAGTTGATCCTTTTTTTGAAAGAAAACTCCACCCGCCCCGCCGTCCACCACCAGGGGGAGGTGGAGTTAGGAGGTGACAATGAAAGATAAGAGTTTACGACATAAAAGCTTTTCGGTTTTGAAAAATGAATTAGAGTGGTTAGTTCAGCAAGGAGTATCACTGGTCCCACTGAAGCCGGGGAGTAAAGAGCCACTTCTCAAGTGGAGCGAGTATCAAAAGAGACAGCCAACCACCGAAGAGATTGAACGGTGGATGCAGCAAACAACTAACTTCGCTGCGGTATGCGGTAAAGTCAGTGGCGACTTAGTAGTTATTGATATAGACCGGGAAGAGTTGTTCTCCAAATTGAATCTCGGAGAGGTCGCGGCACATACAAAGACAGACAAGACTCCGCACGGCTATCATATCTGGGTGCGGAGTCCACTGCCAAAGAACAGGGTGCTGAAATGGCAAGGTAAGCCGGAGATTGAAGTAAAGGCAAATGGGCTGGCGGTGATTGCGGGGAGTGAAAACGAAGCCGGGGTGTTGTATGAGCACTTTCCTACATCACCCCGGAAGATTGCAGAGGTGGATCCAGGGTTTTTCGATGCCTTGGAAGCAGTCTGGCGGGGGTATCGGGGGTTAACAAAGAAAGCAGCAAAGAAGAAGGGAGTGAGAGTGAAAGCGGGGATATTAGAAGTAATCAAGAGCTATGCAGGCGAATTAAAAGAATTTAACGACTACGGTGATTATCAGCAATGCAGATGCCCGTTGCCAGGGCATAAAGACGAGCACCCGTCATTTACGATTTTCAATGACGACCACTGGTATTGCTTCGGCTGTCAGCGGGGTGGTGATGTAGTTCAGTTTGTCAGTGATTTTTTCAATATTTCAAGGAGAGCAGCAAAAGAGAGATTATCAAGCGATGGGTGGTTGGAAGAGGATGAGAAAAAGAGCAAGGAGGAGATCATCAAGACTTCCAAAGTGGAGACGGGCGATGGCAAGTTATATGAAGAGATATACAGGGACGGGCAAGCACTATTCATTGATCCCGAAGGGAACACTTATGAGGAGCTGGAGATTGGCGGGCTGAAATATGTGCCGATCTCTGGTGATGAATTGACGGAAGGTGCGGTACTGCTGCCGTCGGGGCTGGAGGAGTACAAAGACGAAAGAACACTGATAGCGGAAATTCAGGCACATATCCATAAATATGTGGACGTGTCGCCATTCTTTGAAACAGTCAGTGCATATTACATTCTCCTGACATGGCTTTACGATGAACTGAACACACTACCATATCTGAGAGTACTCGGGGATACCGGGACTGGCAAGTCAAGATTCCTGGATACGGTAGGGCGGCTTTGTTACAAAGCCACAATTGTAAGCGGAGCTATAACACCGGCGCCGATATACCGATTGATCCGCAAGTGGCAGGGAACTATCATAATTGACGAGGGAGATTTCAGAGCCAGCGACGAGAAGAATGAGGTGATAAAGATACTGAACTGCGGATTCGAGCGGGGACGACCGGTGGTGAGAAGCCAAAAGGATCATCCCGACAGCCTTCAGATATTGCCGACGTTCTCGCCAAAAATCATAGCGAGCCGGAAGCGGTTCGATGACGTGGCGCTGGAAAGTCGGTGCTTAACGGAGATAATGCAAGAGACGGACAGAGATATACCCTATTTACTGCCTACAAAATTCTACGAAGAGGAACAGAGACTACGGAACAAGCTATTAGCATTTCGATTCCAGAACCATGGACGGGTGGACCTGGAGAATGCGCAAAAGCTGGCGGAACTCGATGTGGAGAACCGACTAAAACAGGCGATGTCTTCTTTTATAGTGCTATTCGCAAATAACGAGAAGTTATACAACGAATTTACGGCATTTCTTATCAATTACAACCGCGAGCTGGTGGAACAGAGATCGGAGACTTACGAAGGTGCAATAGTGCAAGTTATTTTTGACTTAGTCACGGAGTACCAAGAAAACGTACCAGACGTCCAAAATGTCCAAAACGTGCAATTGGGAAATGAAGACCTTGCAGGGCTGAAAATCACTGCAGCGGATATAGCAGACCGGCTACGGGAAAAATACGGCATGCAAGAGGTCACGGCAAGAAGTGTAGGGCGACGTATCAGGACCTTAGGGATGACCACGAGGCTGGAGAGAAGAGGAGGAGAACGGAAGCGATATCTGAATTTGGACGCCAGACAACTGACGAAATTGATAAAGAAATACATACCTGACGCATTTGAGGAAAAGAAGCAAAGGGACATTTTGGACATTAAGGACATTAATACGGGACTCAATGCAGAAAATGTCCAGTTCATGACAACACCGATAGAGGGCAAATGTGAACGGTGCGGACGTGAGACGTGGCTTGATCATGAGTGGATAGACGAAGACGGAGAAGTGAGATACATCTGTCCAGAGTGCGCGGCTGAATTGAAAGAAGAATTGAAAGAAAGTGGCTAAGCAAGATGGCTATATCCTGGAGCAAGAAGAATACCCGGAGAAGGGCAAGCGTGTTGCAAACCTGATATATGAGCTGCAACAGGAAGTGTGACGAGATGAAATGTGTCATGCACACACAAATGTAAAAAGGGACATTTGAGGATTTGACTTATAGTCAAATCCTCTATTCCCTTTCTCAATCCTGCTGCAGAAAGTCCCAGAATAGCTCCACAACCAATTTTACAACCCTAATTGTAAGCTCTTGCCATTTCTCATTCTTCTCTGAAAAAAACTTCTTTTCTATTTCTTCTAGAGCCTCGCGAATATCTTCCTCCTTGACCCCCCTATTTTCTAGGTTTTTTAATACAATCGAGTCCCGTAGGGCGCTCCTCAATATCGCCCTTATAATGAGAAGGCACCTCTTTTGCATTTTCATCACCAATAATAGAAGTTGTTAGCCATTTAAAAAACTTTCTATATTTAACAAATTAGAAAACAAAAATTTTTATATTACAAAAACTATTACTTATCGGTGGTGAAAATGAAAAAAATGAAAAATAGAACAGTATTAGCAGTATCGCTGATGACATTAGCAGCAGCTATAGGAGCAGCAATTGAATCGGTGCCAAATTTTGAGAGAATAGTTAGAGCCATAAGTTTTAAGGGAATCGGCGATGATGCGAAGGGCAGTGAACGAAGGTTT
>PIXU01000203.1 GCA_003601795.1 Candidatus Methanophagales archaeon | reverse complement strand
GCACCGCAGAGCACAACACTTCCTTCATCTACTTGTTTCACTTCCCTTACCGTGTTTTCCACAATCCCCGGGTCCACCTTCGAGACCGCCCGTCCGGTGCCTATCAACTCTGGTGGTTCGACCGCAATTGCATACGGCTTCATTTCGGCAACTGCCTTACTTACTGCGATATTATTCGTACAAACAATCGTTAACAGGTTTAAGCGCGCCGCTTTTTTTATGATATAGTCTATTTCCGCTATTTTCAGCCTGTGCTCTGAATGATTCACAAGCGACCCCTTTGCGCCCGATTCCTTTACAGATTCCAGCGTTACGAAACCGGTATGACTGCCTGGTTCTACCGCGTCAACGTGCTGTGCGAAGCAAGGTATGTTCACCATAGATGCTATCATCGCCAGCTCAACTTGTTGCGGGCATATAGCAATGTTTACCCCTTTCTCTACTGCAACCTCCTCGCATATCTCCGCGAGTTCAAAACCTTTTTCTCCCATTGACTCCGCATACGCCTTCTCGTTCAATACTATCACAGGTGTTTCTAACTTTACTCCCTCTCCTCCTATTCCCATCCTCTCTTCTCTTATTTCCTCCACCGCCATCATTTCCATCTCACAAAATCCTCCTTAATTCCTCTATATCCCGCACCAAAAACGTTGGCTTATAATTATCTCCTAATTCTTTTTCCCCTCTATAAATAAAAACTGAATCTATACCAGCCTTCTTAGCTGCTAACACCCCCACAGCACTATCATCCACTAATATCGCCTCATCCTTACTCGTGCTCAATTCATTCAATACTTTATTTATGTAAAAAGGATTTGGCTTCCTAATAGCTAAGCTTTCTAATTCGCTCCTTCTACCATACCATATCCTGAAGTACGGTTTCAACTTGAAATGGTCAAGCGCATAGTCCACACACGCCTGTTGCGAGTCGCTCACCACCGCAAGATAAGATTTCTTGCCGAGATATTTTATTATCTCCTCAGAACCCTTGCAGAGTTCTATTTCTCCTCTTCGCATCGCTTCTATCTTTGCATCTATAACATCCTTCTCTCTTCTGCTCCAGAACTCCTCACAATCTAAGCCAAATCGGGTGCAAAATCTTTTTACTCCTTCTTCTCCTTCTGAGTGCAGTGGGGCGAGAAAGTATTTATCTATTTCCTCTATGGTGAAATTTAACCCATAATTGCTTACGGTTTTTTTGAACGCTTCGTATGCCCACACATGCGGTATTTCTCCGTGTCCTCTCGAATTCAGGAACGTTCCGTCCATGTCTAAAATGACGACCTTATATGCATTCATACCCCATGAATTAAATACTAAATGCATGATAGTATAAATTATAAATACTACGAGAACCTCACTTCTATTGACCGTGCATGCCTTGCCATACCCTCCGCTTCTGATAACATCACCGCTACGTCCTTTATTTTCTCTAACTCTTCCTTATCCAGCCACTGTACGGTCATCCGGCGCATAAAATGGTGAACATCAAGCCCTGCAAAAAACTTTGCGTAGCCCGCAGTTGGAAGCACATGATTTGCTCCTGTGGCATAATCCCCTGCGGCAACTGGTGAGTAAGACCCCACAAAAACGGATCCTGCATTCCTCACCTTCTTCAAAACATCTTCCGGGGTTTTTACCATTATCTCAAGATGTTCAGGTGCGTATTCATTCGCAAATTCTATGCACTCTTCCATGCTATCGCCAATTAATATCCAACTTTGTAATTGATCGTGCTCATCTACCTCTGCCAAAATCTCTTGCTCCACTTCTGCTGCCACCTTTGCCGAGTCTGTAAGAAGAACAGCTTTTGAGTGCTTACCATGCTCTGCCTGTGCAAGCATATCCGCAGCAACGAAAACAGGATTTGCAGTCTCATCCCCGATTATTAAAATTTCCGAAGGACCAGCAGGGAAATCAATCTCCACGCCTTCTTTGCGAGCCATCATCTTCGCTGCGGTTACATACACATTTCCTGGTCCCACTATTTTTTGCACACCAGGAATAGTTTCTGTTCCAAAAGCGAGAGCAGCAATAGCCTGCGCACCTCCTACTTTAAATATTCGCGTTGCTCCTGCGAGATCCGCAGCAACTAACGTGAGAGCGGCGACATTACCATCATTCTCCGGCGGTGTGCACACCACTATCTCTTTTACACCCGCTATCTTCGCAGGAATCACGCACATCAAAGCAGTGCTGAAATAGGTTGCTGGAACATAAGCACCAACCACGTCAAAAGGAACATACTTATCCTTGATGAAAACTTCCTCGCCGAACTCGTTTGTCCCTGTTCGTCTCTTCTGCCGGTAATGGAAATTTGTTATCGCCACGGATGCTTTCTCGAGACATTTTAACGTATTTCCATCCACGCTCCTCTTTGCATCGTCAATCTCTTTCTTACTCACTTCTATTTCCTTCAGTCTCACAGAGTCAAATTTCTCGGTGTATTCACGCAATGCGGCATCGCCTCTATTCTTCACTTCTACCATTATTTCTTTCACAACCGGCATAGCTACCGCTATATCAAGTGTTCTCTTGAAAAAATCCTTGTTTTCATGCACCTCCTTTAGCTTCTTTATCATCTCCTCCGTTCCTTTTAAATACAAAATGTCTATTTAATTTTACTTACTTACTATATGCATGAGGGAATAATAAAGATGACAAAATCCGAGGAGGAGAAAACAGGCGGCATCAACATCTGTATCCCAATCCCAGAGGGTGTGAAGGCCACAATAAATGGGAGAAGGGCGAAGGTGGAAGGTCCCAAAGGGGCGATAGAGCGGGAATTATGGCATCCTAAGCTCCATATACAAATAGAGAAGCGAGATACTGGTAACGAGATTGTGATAAAAGCCGATTCAGCAACAAAGGTGGAGAAAGCAATGGCGGGAACTTACGCATCTCATCTCAGGAATATGGTCACCGGTGTGACGGATGGTTTCTTTTATAAGTTGAAAGTGGTGCATGCGCATTTTCCTATGCAAGTAGCGGTAACAAAGGAGGGTAAGGGCGTGTCGGTTTCCAATTTCTTAGGCGAAAGAAAGCCGAGGATAGCAAAGGTGGAGGCAGGTGTGAAAGTGGAAATAAAGGGCAGAGGAGGTGAGATAGTAGTTTCTGGAATAAACAAGGAGGCGGTTGGGCAGACTGCCGCGAATATAGAACAGATAACGAGGATAAAGGGTTATGATCCCAGGGTCTTTCAAGATGGTATTTATCTTGTGGAGAAAGGCGTTGGTACGAGTGTATAAAATTCATCTTCAATAAACGGATTATGGCGGAGATAATAGAGGGTGTAAGCCCAACAAGGATGGAATTGTTGAGGTTAAGTAGAAGAGAGAAATTAGCGGAGAAGGGGCATGACTTACTGCGTGAAAAACGCGATGCGCTTATTGCTGAATTCTTGGAGGTGGTGAGCGAAGTAAAGGAGGAGAGGAAAGAAGTGGAAGCAAAGTTAAAAGAAGCTTTTGATTTTTTAATCATTGCTCAGGCACGATTGGGCGTTGAGCAGGTAAGGCAGTTGTCTTTGATGACCACACGAGAAATCGAACTGGCTTTCTCTTCGCGCGGTATAATGGGTGTGCATGTGCCGATCCTTGAATTGGAAAATGGATTAGAAAGGAAAGTTACGGAGCGGGGATATGGTTTTATGGAGTCCTCAGCCGCGGTGGATAGTAGCGCGAAAAGATTTGAAGAAGCGTTAGAAAAGATAATAAAGCTTGCAGAGATCGAGGAAGCAGTGAGGAATCTTGCAGTTGAGGTAGAAAAGACAAAAAGGCGCGTTAATGCTCTTGAATATATAATGATTCCGAGATTGAAAGTGACGAGGAAATACATACGGATGAGATTGGAGGAGATGGAACGTGAGAATTTCACAAGATTAAAGAAGATAAAGGCGATGTTAGAAAGAAAAGGTTAGTTAATAAGATGAGTTTAAAAAGGAAGTGAAGAAGTTGAGATGAGAGCAGAAACAAGCAAAGAAGAAACCCAAAAAACGAAACGGGTACTTGTAACAGATCATATCTCAGAGGAAGGGATAAGAAAGCTGAAGGAATTTGCAGAAGTGGATATTGAATTGGAATTGAGCAAAGAAGAATTAAAGGGATGTATTGCAGGCTATGATGCGTTAATCGTGAGAAGTGGCACGAAAGTGACGAAAGAAATAATAGAAGCAGGAAGTGGCGGAAAACTAAAGGTGATAGGCAGAGCAGGTGTCGGTGTGGACAACATAGACGTGGTAACAGCGACAGAAAGAGGAATAATGGTGGTAAATGCGCCAGAAGCAAATACTATCTCGGCTGCTGAGCATACTATTGCAATGCTGCTCAGTTTATCGCGAAAAATACCGACTGCGAATATGTCGCTGAAATCCGGCAAATGGGAAAGAAAGAAACACATGGGTGTGGAAGTAAATGACAAGGTATTGGGCATAATAGGTCTGGGAAGAGTGGGAAGCGAAGTAGCGA
Source organism: Candidatus Methanophagales archaeon (assembly GCA_003601795.1). GTDB lineage: Archaea > Halobacteriota > Syntropharchaeia > Alkanophagales > Methanospirareceae > QEXZ01. The sequence goes on along the minus strand of PIXU01000203.1, from coordinate 2,466 downwards.
AGAGGGCAAAAGGGCTGGGAATGAAAGTCGTTGCATACGACCCTTTTATATCGGCGGAGCGAGCAAGAGAGCTTGGTATTGCCCTTTCAAGCTTTACTGAGGTTCTCTCTGTCGCCGATTTTATATCACTGCATACGCCGCTAACAAAGGATACACATCACTTGATAGGCGAGAAAGAGTTTGAGCTAATGAAAGACGGTGTTCGTGTGATCAATTGTGCCCGTGGAGGGATAATAGATGAGGGTGCGCTGAAGCTTGCACTAAAGAGTGGTAAAGTGGCAGGAGCTGCTCTGGATGTCTTTGAGCACGAACCACCTGGTGAAAATGAATTGCTGGGGATGGAAGAAGTAATTGTTACGCCTCATTTAGGTGCGTCGACCGAGGAAGCCCAGAAGGCAGCCGCTATGGTTATTGCAGAGGAGGTCATTGAAGCGTTAAAGAACAAAACGGCAAGAAATGCCGTGAACATGATATACGTTGAAGAGGAGTTATTGGGCGCCTTAAAGCCTTATTTAGTATTAGCGGAGAAACTTGGGCGGCTCTTAGCGCAGCTCATACCAAAATCGTGCCGGGTAGAGCAATTTAGCGTTTCTTATGAGGGAGAAATAGGAGCTTCTGAGGCAGGTTTAGGAAAAAACACAAGATTGATAACCGTAGCAATGCTAAAGAGCTTCCTATCATGGTTTACTGATGGTGTGAATTATGTGAATGCCGAGGCAATAGCGAAGAAATTCGGGATAAAAGTCACAGAAAGCAGGACAGAAGACATTGAAAACTTCTCCTCTTTGATTAGCGTTGCAACGAGCCTGTGGGCAGAAGATAAAGGAAAAGAGAGAAAGACAGTTGCTGGTACACTATTCGGAAAAAACGATCCAAGAATAGTGAAAATAGATGAATATAGGGTAGATGCGTCGCCTTCTGGCTATATGCTTATATGCTCCTTCTTGGATAAACCGAGGGTGATAGGACCTGTTTGCATGATTTTAGGTGACAGGGGTATAAACATAGCAGGGATGCAGGTGGGAAGGGAAAAAGTAGGAGGAGAAGCTGTTATGGTGCTTAATGTGGATGGAAGCGTAAGTGAGGAGACAATGGAGGAAATAAAAGGGGTGGAGAACATATTTGATGTGAAACTTGTGAGGCTGTGATAAAAATGAAAAAGAAAAAACCAAAATTTGAGCGATATGGATGGAGGAAAAAGAAGAAATTGAGTAAAAGTTGGAGGAGACCTCGTGGGCATGATAACAAGCTCAGGGAGCATATAGCAGCGAAAGGAGCGTATGTAAAGGCAGGATATAGGAGAAAGAAAGAAGAAAGGGGATTGCATCCATCGGGAGTGCGAGAGGTGCTTGTTTTCAACACGAACGATCTTGATAGGCTTGCAAAAGAGGAAATAGCCGCTGTGCGGATAGCATCAGGGGTTGGAAGGAGAAAGAGGGAGCAAATAGAAGGAGAAGCGGCATCGCTGGGTATAAGGGTGATTAATCCGATACATTAGCACGATTTTAATTAATTAATACCATGCCAAAAAGAGCTCCTGACCCTATTACCGAAGAAGAGCTGAACAAAATCCTGGATGCCGCGATTATAAGGGATAGAGACTATTTAATTTTGCGGCTACTTGCAAGAACAGGCATTCGTATAGGCGAGCTTTACGGTGTGTATAAGCGTGAGCAAGGGGGGTGGATATACGGGATACAGAAGAAGGACATTGACTTCCGCAATAAAAGGCTGTGGGTATATTCCTTGAAGCAAAGAAAATATGAGCGGAGGGAAGTCCTTGTTGACGATACCACGATCGTGCTGCTGCGCAGATATACAGAAAAGATGAAACCCGAGGATTATGTGTTCAGAAGCATCTCGTATAGACAAATTCAGAGGCTGCCGAAGAAGTATGCGCAGCTTGCTGGCGTAGATAAAAATGTGTCTTGTCATTCTCTTCGACATTTCTTTATTACGCATTCATGGCGAAAGGGGATAGATATTGCCAGACTCCAGTACCTCGCCGGTCATGCAGACTTGAAAACTACGATGATATACACGCATGTGACGACCGAGGATGTGGAGAAAAAATACAGGGAGATATACGAAAGCGATTCATAAATGGAAAGGTTCTGAAAAAGGAGCTTATACTGAGGAAATACAGTCAGATGTATCATAACCGGGAGTTTTTGCGTTTTTCTAAGAAGAATCCTTACGAAGTGACCAATGGGGATATAAGGAATTACCTGTATCATTTAGCGAATGCCAAGTCTACATCTACTTTAAATATCGCCATCAACGCACTGAAGTTTTACTACGTTTTGAAGCGGAGGTTTGTGTATGAGATAAAGAGACCGAAGGAGGATAAGAAGTTGCCGGTGGTTTTGAGTCAGGAGGAAGTTTTTCAAATACTTTCGTCAGTGAACAATATAAAACACAAAGCAATCTTAATGCTTATATGGTTAACTATATCTTGACATAAAT
>PIXU01000202.1 GCA_003601795.1 Candidatus Methanophagales archaeon | reverse complement strand
TGAGAGGTCTGTCCTCTGAAAAATTGAACCGCTCATATATTTCGGGCTTTACTACTTCATTGACAAAAAGCAAAGTCGCTTCTGGATAGTCGTCTGTTGTAGGACAGTGATGGAAGAAGTAGGATGTGTCTATATCTGTCCTCCTCGTTATTACCGGGGAAGATGCTCCAGTGATTATAAAAGGCACTTTGTGTTCTGATGCAACAACTTGATCTGCATACGTTATGCCGCTCGAAAAACCCCCGATCAATAGGTCAACCTTATCCTCCGTAATGAGCTTGGTTACTGCCTTAACACCGCCTTCCCTGCTCGTTTCCGTATCCCCCTTTATGAGTGTAATTGGCATATCAACGCCCCCGACATCAACTCCGCCCTTGGCGTTTATCTGCTCTGCCGCCAATACCGCAGACTGCCACATATCGGTCCCTGTTGTGCTCGCCCCACCAGTCAGAGGTGCGACAAGCCCTATCTTTATCTCTTTTACTTCCTCTTCCGGCGTCTGCACACAACCTGCAATCAACGCTGAAATCAACAGCACAGCAAACAAAATCCCTTTCTTCTTGTTCATTATCATACCAAACACCTCGCTTATTTTTATTGTCAAAGTTAAGAGTCGAACGATTATTTAAACTTTTCTATTTTTTCCTTTTACGACCAGGTCAACTTTTATATATAGTACCTAACTAAATTGTAAGGGGAAAAATGGAGGAAAAAGACAAAATTTTCGATGCCATAATTAAGCGGGTTAGAGAGGAGCCCTATGCAAAGAAAATAGGGATGGAACTGATAGAATTGGATGAGGGGCACTCAAAAGTAAAAATGACTTTTAAGGAGGATATGGAGAATATTTTTGGTATGGCGCATGGAGGCGCGATATTTTCTCTGATTGATGAAGCCTTTGAAACGGCTGCGAACTCACATGGAACCGCGGCGGTTGCGCTCAGTATGAATGTTACCTACATAAAACCCGCTTCGGCAGGAGACGTCTTATATGCGGAAGCGAAAGAGGTGAGCAGCTCCGGCAGAATTGGAACATACATGATCAATGTCGAAAATGACGGAGGCGACCTGATCGCCATTTGTCAAGCTCTGGTTTACAGAAAAAAGGAAGATTTACCTTTCCTGGATTTCTCGTGATTACAAATGTTTGTATTATTATTATTTATATAATTAACTAACTGAGGCAAACAAAAATGAGTTCCTCGATCCCAAAAGACCCTCTGACAATACTAAATGGCGTGTTTAATCATCACTCCTTTCGCTCGTATCAAGAAGAGATAATTGAGAATGTCTTAGCAGGGAAGAACACGCTTGCAATTCTACCTACGGGAGCCGGAAAATCTATTTGTTTTCAGATACCCGCATTGATTTTTGATGGTCTCACAGTGGTTGTAAGCCCGTTAATTGCATTGATGAAGGACCAGGTGGACGGGCTGAAGAAGAAAGGAGTCCTTGACGTGGCGTATATCAATTCCATGCTTGACCAAAGCAGAAAAGAACGTATATACGAGATGTTAAAACAATCGAAATTGAAGATGCTGTATGTTGCACCGGAAACATTCGCAGATAATAAATTGATGAGTGTATTGAAGTCGTGTAATATCAGTTTGATAGCGATAGACGAGGTGCATTGCATTTCTATCTGGGGTCATAACTTCAGACCCGATTATTTACGACTGCGGCAGGTGATAAGGGCATTAAACAATCCCGCACCGCCCGTGCTTGGATTGACAGCCACAGCCACAAAAACAGTCGAAGTGGATGTGCAAAAACAATTAGGCATACAATGCAAAGTGTTCAAAGCCAGTTTTGACAGAAAGAATCTGTTATACTCGGTAATCCGCTTGAAAAGTAACCACAGAAAAGAGGAAATCCTCAAAACGCTCTTAAAACGGCTCAAAGGCTCTGCCATCGTGTACGTTAATTTCACAAGAACCGCAGAGGAGCTGACTAAATATTTAGCTGCGGAAGGATTGAGCGCATCGTATTATCACGGTCAAATAAGGGATAAGGAAGAAAGAAGGAGGGTACAAAATGATTTTATAAGCGGAAGGACGAGAATTGTGGTGGCTACCAATGCCTTCGGGATGGGCATTGACAAAGAGGACATAAGGGCAATAATCCATTACAATCTGCCAAAATCTATCGAGGACTATTACCAAGAGGTGGGTCGTGCGGGAAGGGATGGAAAGCCCGCGTATTGCTTCTTGCTTTATTCAAAAACGGATGAAATCAGGGTGCGAAAATTGGTTCAGTACTCTACACCTTCGCGGAAGCAAATTAAAGCGGTGCTCGATTTGTTGACACGGGCAGAGGGTAAATTAATCTACGTGAATGTGAAGAGGATAGCAAACGAATTGAAGCTGGAGGAAGTGCCTATTAAGATAGTTTTGCATCATCTTGAGCGGATGGGTGCGATAAAAACGTATTTCAGGATTTTCAGGCGTGCATCAGTAAAAATGCTGAATGCTGACCTCAAATCGCTAAAATACAGGCAAGATGCGGAAAAGATAATCGGTAATGCGTATTTTAATGAAAATTTGAGTAGATGGATAGATTTGGAGGTGCTGAGCAGGTCTGTCCAGTTATCTGTTCCGAGGATAAACAATGTATTACGTGAGTTGAAAATTGCAGGGATAATAGAACTCGAAGAGAGGGATTTTTGTACGCCTGTCAAAATAAACCCCGGCATAAAGGATGTTGACACGGTAGAGTTAATTGAACTCTTTTTCCGATTGGAGGAGAGCAGCATGAAAAAGATAGATAAGGTAATCGAATATGTGGAGAGCGAGGAATGCAAGAGGAAGTTCATCCTGAATTATTTTGGTGAGGATTATGATGAGATGTGCAATGCATGCAGCATTTGCAATCCGTTATTGAATCCCATAACATGGTGAAAATAGGCTATTACCAGTGCCTGGCTAAATCAAAGCAATTAGAAAAAGCGACTTGCTAAATCATCTACTCGGATGAATTGCTTTGTCCGTTCCTTCCACACGCATACGTATCAGTGGTTTCGATATATGCCTTCTCGCAACCGGTGGGACTTCATATAACCCCTTTTCTATTTTTCTTTCAATAATCTCCCTATCCTTTCCCGCTTTAAAAGTCCCGCATCGTTTACACCGGTAACCCTGCCGTCTTCCCGCTGATTTCATCGTCCGCCCACACGCATCACATCTCGGATTTCTCTCTACCTCAATATTCAATTTCCTTACCCCTATCTTCTCAAGATTTAATGTCCCTTTCTTTAGTGACCCATAGACCGTGATTACATCACCCACTCGCAGGTTTCTTATAATAGCACGAAATCCTTTCGTCGGTTCGTATGCAATGCACTCGATACTTGTTTTTCCTGATAGAGAGATAGAAAATATCACATGCCCCCCTTCTATCGTTCGTGGATTGGAACTAACCACGCCATCTAAGACATAAGAGTGGTAGTCTTGCAACTTTTCCTCTGCACCTTCTAACTTTATCAAGTGAAAATCAGTACCTTGATTTGTGATAAACAGCATTTTCCGCTCCTCTGGTTCTGCATGTATGAACTCGTAAGTTTTGTAGATTGCATCTACGCTGTCGCCTCTTATACCAAAAAGAACTGGACATGGCGAATGAGGTGCAAAAACTATTTCTTTGTTTGCTACATCTACCGTATCCCAGGTTAAAGGATAAGTAGCCGCATCTGCTTTCCACACGCTCGCTTCGTCTATCACCCTTAATGTCCCCCATCTTTCCCGTCGCCGATATGTCATCAGCTCATAAGTGAAATCATAAAGGTTGGGCTTATCCTTTTGTAAAACAAAAAACGAAGCAGCGGCTAAAGCACCTATTAGTCCCCGCTTGGCTTTTAATCCAAAATAATCCCAGTGGAAATTGGAGATGAGTTCATAAGCGTCTTCCAGCGTCAACACTTCTCTCACCGCATTTTCATAGAAGTTCTTTAATTTTGCCTCGCCACCATTCTCTTCTCTACCTCTCGCATTTAAAGCCTCATCATCAATAAAGACAACTCCTGGGTTTGTTTCTTCTTCTCTTAACTCTGATAGTTCTCTTACTCGCACTTTGACAACTTCTTTCACTTCTGCCTCTTCTTCCTTGTTCCTGATCTTTACCTCAAAAGAGACTGCTCCGTTGCCTCTTGTTTTAAATGGTATGCATGGATTGAGTCTTACCAATCTCGGTGTCGATACTTCTCCATATTTCCTCAGCTCATCAACTAAAACCGCGCATAGATATGTGGTGCACATTCCGCTTCTTGAATCTGTGTCGTCTATTCCGATGATCATTCAGACTTCCTTGTTTACTTTCGAGATCCTGCCTTTTTAGGTGTTTCTATATTTATATAAATATGAAAGTACAAACAGACAGCATATCTTTTTTAAGAATGAAGAGATAAAACAACATGGAGATAAAAGGGATATGAAAACGGGAAAAAAACTCAAGCCACTTGCGGCTATTGTTGGCGCCGGGCGAACAAAGTTCGGTGAACTTTGGTACAAGAACCCTGAGGAACTGCTGACTGAAGCAGGAATCATGGCTATGGAATCAGTAGATTAC
>PIXU01000201.1 GCA_003601795.1 Candidatus Methanophagales archaeon | reverse complement strand
CCATTACTATGAGAATACCAGAAGCTATGAGCGTCCAGAAATAGAAAGACATAAAAAGAAGTAGGGATAATTAACTTATGAGAGGAGAATATAAAATGGGTATGAGTAATAAAACAGAGGGTATGATTGCCATCTTGGCGGCTTTTTTGTGTTGCTTTCAGCAATGCTTGACCCAAATTAAAATGAAATGAGATGAATAAAATGGAAAAAGATAAACGGCGAAAAATTATTGTTGGTGGGCTTTCAATAATAGTAACAACAGGCTTAATAGCATATCTCACCACACTACCTGGACCGGAAAAACCTTATTGGTATTACTTTGGTCCACTATTATTTTTGTATTGGATAATTTTCATTACTTGGTCGCCAAACATAAAAAGGAAATCAAAGGTGCCCTAAAATGAAATGGGAAAATACTTTAATGGGCGTATGAAGAAGATATAAAAAGCAGAGGTTTCTGGGACTGGATAAAGGCAGATACATCATTTATGGGACCTTTGCATAGATATGAAGGGATTTTGGAGCTGAATGAGCAGAAGATGAAATTTGTAGGAAGAGACGTGAAAGAAAAAAAGAGGAGGTATCATGAGAATTAGGAGAAGGTATTTTTTAAAAACTATGGCTGCCATAGGGGCAACTGCAGTAGTAGGCAGGTATATAAAAGTAGGAAGTTTGATAGACTCAAGGGAGTTTAGCCTAACAGAACAATTTGAGCCGGTCGAAGCAGCTTCAGCAGAAGTAAAGGATGTAACAATAATCAGCGACGTGGATGGTCATTCACAGTGTAAAATGGTGGTCAGTCTCGAAGAGGGTAGGGTTATTGAGATTCGTGGTGATCCTACAGACCCCGAAAGCAAGGGTGAGCTAACCTTAAGAGGAAAACAAATGAGGGAGGTACTCTATGCGCCGGATAGACTAAAATATCCTATGAAGCGAATAGGAGAAAAGGGTGAAGGCGAGTGGGAAAGAATCTCATGGGATGAAGCTCTAACTATAATCGCTGACAAGTTGGGTGAGATCAAGAAAGAATATGGAGCTGAAGCAATAGATTTCCATTATGGCCATTATCATAGTGGGGATGTTAGTTCGTATCTGGTTAGACTTGCAAACCTTATCGGGACACCCAATATATCAACCCCAAACCATGTTTGCCACGTACCAAGGATATTCTTACAATTCTTTTTTGACTTTGGAGCAGTTGTTCCACCTGATGTAGCTCACGCAAGCTTAATCGTCATCTGGGGAGGTAATCCTAAGGTCACAAACAAGCCTCAGTCAATAGCAATCAAAGAGGCTATAGAAAGAGGAGCAAAACTAATTGTTATCGATCCCAGGGTCACATCATACGCTGAGGAGGCCGATATCCATGCCCAATTAAGGCCAGGCACCGATGGTGCTCTGGCTTTGGGGATGTTGAACGTAATTATCAAAGAGGGACTCTATGATAAGGAATTTGTCGATAAATGGACCATCGGGTTTGAAAAATTAGAGAAACATGTCGAGGATTATCCACCAGAGAAGGTAGAAGAGATAACTTGGGTGTCTGCTGAGACCATTAGAGAAATGGCTCGAATGTATGCTACTACGAAACCTGCATGCATCAGTCCTCGTAACGCCCTCGACCAGCATACTAACGCTTCCTGTGCTATCCGCGCTATCAATATTCTGATGGCTATAACAGGCAATCTGGACATAAGGGGCGGGAACATCATTTCGTTACCGGTGTTGATGGGGCAGAATGACATAAGCCTTGGTGAGAAGTTACCAGTCGAAGCCCGGGAAAAGAAGATAGGGGTAGATAAATGCCTTTTCTCCAAAATTTTCCACATGTTTCCTTCCGCTTCCACACCTGCTTTATGGGATGCTATAATCCATGGCAAACCTTACCCCATTAAAGCGATGTTTGTTATGGCGGCAAATCCAGTATTAACCTGTGCGAACTCGAAAGTAGTTGAAGAGGCATTAAGAAAGTTAGACTTCCTCGCAGTCGCCGATATATTTATGACGCCAACTGCCGAGCTTGCGGATATCGTACTCCCAGCCTGCACCTTTCTTGAAAAGACCCGCTATGCGATTTACAGTACACATGCTGACCATAGCTGGAATGCGCCCTCACGAATCATGCTCAGTCCAAAAGAAGTTGAACCCTTATACGAATCCTGGTCAGACTGGAAGATAATTTGTGAACTAGGTAAAAAGCTGGGTTACGCCGAATACTTCCCTTGGGAAACCAGAGAAGAAGCCATTGACTACGAATTAGAGCCGTTTGGTGTCACATGTGAGAAGCTGAGGGCCCATCCAGAAGGAATAACCATCACTCTTCCCCCTCTAATGTACAAAAAATTCAGCGGATTTTTTGGCAGGATCTTGCGGAGCATGCTCAAAATGACGAAATTTAAGAACTATCCTAGGATGTACAGAAAATATGAAGGGTTTTTAAAAGGTTTTTTGACACCATCCAAGAAAGTAGAGCTCTATTCAGAGCGATTGGAAGAGCTGGGTTATGATCCCCTGCCCGTGTATAGGGAGCCGGCTGAAAGCCCTGTTTCACGACCTGACATAGCCAAAGAATACCCGCTCATATTGACAACAGGGACGAAATTGGAGATGTACACCCATTCCATGATGCGTAACATTCCCGAGCTGTACGAGCAATTTCCCGAGAATCTATTGGAAATCAATCCCGAGACAGCAGCAAAACTTGGTATCGTGGATAGTGATATCGTAAGCGTTGAATCGCCAAGAGGTAGAATCGAGTGTATGGCTAAAGTAACAGATCGCATCGATCCGCGAGTCGTTCATCTCTATCATGGATTTAAGGAGAGTAATTGTAACGTCTTAACTGACCATAAAGCTTGCGACCCCGTCACTGGATCTACCGGGCTAAAATCGTTGTTGTGTAAGGTAATAAAGGATTAGAAAGAGGACAAAATGATAGGACATAAAAAAACTGATAATTCACGGAGCCATGTCGGCTATTTTAGATTTGATCAATCAAACGGGAAAGTAGTGAGTGAAGATCATTTGAAATGTGCTCTCATGTAGAGAAAGGAAGTAGCTGATATGCGAAAAAAGCGATTGCAAATCAAGGACTCACAGGTAAAAAAGAATCTCAAGTGGCACATCTTACGCTTGCTTCGGTTAAACAGTGGGACAAAACAAGAGCTTATAGATAAGATTAGGGACATGTATGTGGGTTGCTGGCAGGTAAATAATGAGCTCATAGATATTGATTTGAACCATCTGACAGATGAAGGTTTGATAAAATATTCAGATAAATACGAGATAACTAAAAAGGGCTTAGAGGCTTTAGATAAAAAGGAAAGAGACAT
>PIXU01000200.1 GCA_003601795.1 Candidatus Methanophagales archaeon | reverse complement strand
GTGCCTACTGTGACTGGTCTTACCAGTGCTATAATACCGGCATTAAACAGGAAGAAGGCAAGGATGGAGCCAACCACATTCCCAAAACTTATCTCAGGTCTTCCCTTCATCGCTGCTGGAAGCTCTCTTGCTAGCTCCTCAATACTTACCAAGAAGGCAAGAATAGTCATTCCAAAAACCGTATCGGAGAGTCCGAGGAATGCAATGATGGTTTCAGAACCAGCGACCAGCATCTCACTTCCAATGATTATAGCGGCAAGCGATAGGAGAAGAAGTCCAAAGGATTTCCATTTGCTGAGTTCTTCAGCCTCCTCCAGAGTTTCGGCAACCTCTCCTGTGGGCTTAATGTCAAGACCTCTTTTGCTTAGCCGCAGAAGATAGATAACTGATAGAACGAACCCAAGGAGCAAAACTGCGCCATCTATTCTCGATAGCTCACCATCAAAACCTAATATACCCAGAAGAAGCACCGCCAAAATGGGCACGGTAAGAATCTGCTTTGGGACCCGCTCAAAGCCCATAGGAGCAAACAGTGCTGTTATCCCAAATGCGAGGGCGATGGCAACCATAGCAGCTCCGATAATGGAACCCAAAGCGATGCCTGCCACTCCTTCGTAGGAGCCAACAGCCCCAACGGCAAGATTTTCGGGGTCGAAGCCGATGAAGATGACACTGATAAGGAAGGTGGAAACCCCAAAGCCTAAGGATGTCCCAACAGCTCCTTTGACAAGTTTCTCAGCAAAGTAGATGACTAATCCAAGCCCAACAACAAATAGCGCTATGGATACAATTGTGTTCATATTACCTCCTCCACAAGTTCTTTAATTTTTGGTTTCGCTTCTTCAAGCGCATTAACGCCTTTTTCCGTTATTCGATAGTATTTTCTTACCTTGCCGTTAACCACTTCGTCCCTTCTTTTTAGATAGCCCTCTTTCTCTAAAGAGTGGAGTATGGGATACAGGGTTCCAGCACTTATTGAATAACCATGCCTTTTGAGTTCGTTCATAATCCATACACCGTAGATATCGCTTTTATTCGCATGGTGTAAAATGTGTATCCTAATAAACCCTAAAAAGATATTTCTCATCATAGTATCGCTCAATGATATTGGAAGTCTATATTATATAAAAGCTTTTCGGTTTTTTGTTGTTCATTGAAAACGCGGGATAAAGATTAATTAAGGAAAGTTAAATAGAGGGGAGGTGCACCATATTGAATGCATTTCTTCTTTGATTTCCGAAGTTTGTGTTCGGACCATTTATGGGGCGCCAAGTTGTTATCATGGGTCAGTAGAGCAAGGATGGGAAGTGGTGGAGAAATATAAATCGGGGCAAAAGGACTACGAGAAGGCAGATACTGTACCAGTGATGAATGAAGAAAAGGAAAAACTCAGAGCGCACAAAACCTCGCATTATACAAACTTTTTGGAGGGAAACATCAAAAAGAACAAAACCCTTTCAGGGAGATTTCCAAATTTAGAGTGCCTTAGCTAGCGCAGAGATAGTTCCAATCGTCCAGTTTAGTACCGAATTCCCATTTTTCAGGTATTACAGGCGGATCTTTCTTGAAGAATCAAACTTTTTAAAGTTTGATCAAAACGCATCGCAGACGAATTCCATTTGAGACCCACATTTTGGACATCTTGGAACGTAATTATCGCAAAATTTCCTTATAACACGCTGACTTATACTTGAATGCGATAAGTAGCGGCTATATCTCGATTTCCACTTACGACAATAAGCCCCATAATACCGTATCATCTTAAATTGTCTCTCTGGAACATGCTGTATTATCGCATGGATGAAATTGTCCATACTCATCGTTTTGTAATACTTCGAGCCGTTCCGATCAATGTATGCGGCAACACTCACCGGCGTTGCTGATGCCATTTTAGACTTTGATCTCTGGAGTGTTACACTGGTAGGTACGCCATGTCAGATGTCCTCGTACGAGCGGATGCTTACTGTTGGACGCGATACCCATAACGCGCATAACTTCTCATCCCACATCAGGCTGCGAATAGGTCTCTTCTGTCTGAGCTATTACTCTTATATGCGAAGATTTCGCTGCCATGTCCTCAGATATAAGCATGAAAAAGAAATAACGGCACACCTTATAAATCATGAGTGAATGATAGGAATCAAATTCAAATAACAGAGATTTTAGAAATGGTGTCCGAAAGACGTAAAACTCTTTTTGAAAAGGTGAAAAAGGGACTGGGTGAAAGGCTGAGCGAGATAAAGCCTGAAGATATCGCTAAGTTTGCTGCCAAAGAAGCTGCTGGTGCCATTCTTTTCGTAGGACAAATTATAAAGGACGCTTTTGTTGAGTTCTCGGAACGGAAGATGTGACAGAAGAGATGAGTTTTTTGAAGGGGATACATCATTTTAGCGATGAAAGAATAAAAACGGTATCAAAAAACCTTGAAAAATACAAGAGAGACCTGTGGTTCTTATCGTGGGCATTAAAGGCATAGGATCCCGAGAAGGATTCAGTAGAAGAAGAAGAAGAGATTTATAAGAAGATAAGGGATTCGATTAGAGAAATAAAGTTAGAGAAAGATCAGAGATAACAGAAATGGAAGGGATAGGAAGAAATAAAATGCTCTCCCTTAACCACCACTCTTCCATTGCGGATTTATATTTTAAAACATATCAAAACTACCCCGATCTTGGAAGAAAGGTCAAAAACCGGCACAGGCAATTGTTAGGTAATTGTTGGACGGCCTCACAAGAAATATAAAACTTTCCTGATCTGTCAGACCCTCCTTCAGTGATGATGAGATGAATGTGCAGATTAAAGCCCAAATCCCTGGCAAAGGGGTGTAGTACAATAATCTCACCAGCCAGAGCATAGTCTGCTATTGCAGCCCAGTGATTTTTCAATGACCACCCCGCATTTTGGACATTGATAGACAAAGTAGCCTCTATCGGGACCTTTGCAGCTCATCATCTTCTCCACTTCTCTCTTCTCTACCGCTCTTATCTCTCCTCCAGTGGAGGAGACAGTATCGGTCCCAATTGTGATTATTTGTGAATCCTTGTTTTATTGCGATTTTAGAACCGCAAAACGGACCAACTTTTGTGGGAGGTGGAACAGGAGCTTCCAGTGTAACTTGAATATAGAAAGAGAAGGGGGATGAAAGGTGAGGCAATCATTTCTTCCATAATTCAAACATGTATGACCTTTTATCTAAAGATTTTCGGTTGATAAAATAGAAGGATGTCATACTTTATGAATGATGAAAACACGAAATGCGCGCCCAAAAGATTTTGATTTTATATTGATATTAACTCGTCAGAATATGGAAAGAATCGTTACAAAAGAATGGAATGCCGATTGGGAGAAGGACATTGAACCTAATTTCGTAAATATGTGGAAAAGTCAAGGAGAAAAGAAGGTTGTTGAAGTGGATAATCGTAATGTCGGTTACTTTTGGTTTGAACGACATCCTGAGAAGAAAGAAATTTTTATCAACTCGATACAAATAGACGAGCAATTCCAAAGGAAGGGATTAGGAACCGAGATCGTAAACTGGCTTCTCAAAGAGGCGATGAATCGCAACTTGGAATTCGTCAGGGGCGTGGTTCAGAAAAATAACGTTCATGCGAGGAAATTTTTTGAGAAGAATAAATTTGAGTTCATTGGGGTAACAGAAAGTGGACTATTAGTGGAAAGAAAAGTTGACGTAAAATGATTTTCACGCACTTACCCCTTACCTTCTCTTTTCTTCCTCAACCTCGGCATCAACTTCGATTTTGCTCGTTTTTTTTCTTTTTCCTATATAGTTTTTGTATTATCTTATCTAATGGCGTGGACCCGAAGTAATGAAGAATAGATATCTGAAAGGAATCAGCACAAATATACTTTTATTGGGCGTTGTTAGTTTCATGAACGATTTGAGCAGTGAAATGATAATCCCGATTTTTCCCCTGTTCATCACGGCGTTAGGCGGTGCAGGTTTGATTTTAGGGTTTGTTAGTATTGTAGGGTTAATTGGTGGATTACAAGACAGCATCTCGAGTATATTAAAGGTTCTTTCTGGATATTGGTCTGACAGAATAGGGAGAAGGAAAATATTTGTCTCTTCAGGCTATCTGACTTCCGCGGGCTTTAAGTTGCTCCTGTCCCTATCCACGATATGGCTGCACATATTGGTCTTCAGCAGTTTTGAGCGCGTGGGGAAGGGCTTGAGAACGGCACCAAGAGATGCAATTATCGCGGATTCCATGCCCGAAGCAAGAGGTAAGGGGTTTGGAATACACCGAGCACTTGATACATCGGGTGCAATTGCAGGCTCGGTGCTTGTTTTGCTTTTACTTCTCCTCTTCTGGCGCGAACTCGAACAAATCGCATATCAGATTGCTTTTTATAAGTCAATCATATTAATAGCGGCGATAATCGCTTTTTTCTCCTTAGTGCCGCTTTATTTTGTAAAAGAAGGAAAAAGAGAGCCGCAGAAGATAAGATTGCGGATAAGCCTGAAAGAGCTGCCCAAACGCCTTAAGTTGTTCATTATGGTGGCTGCTCTCTTTGCGGTAGCCAATTTCACCTACATGTTTTTCATATTAAAGGCATGGGATGCATTCGTGCCAATAATGCCAGAAAAGGAGTCAATTGCCATCGTTATACTTTTATATGTCCTCTTTAACTCCTTTTATGCCTTGCTCGCCATTCCTTTTGGTACGCTGTCAGATAGAATAGGTAGGAGGAAAGTGCTTATTTCTGGCTACTTCCTGTTCTCAGTAACCTGTCTTGGATTTACCTTTTTCGATTCACTCGCCGCATTTTTGGTTTTATTCCCCCTTTATGGCGTGGTGTATGCGATGGTAGACGGGAACCAGAGAGCTTTTGTATCCGACTTATCCACCGAAGAACTGAGAGCGACCGCTTTAGGCACTTTTCATACGATGATAGGTTTGGTAGCGTTACCCGCAAGTTTAACAGCCGGGTTTCTATGGCAAGCGATTAATCCAAATGCCACTTTTATTTATGGTAGTGTAATCAGCATTATCGCCGTAATTTTATTCATTATGTTCAGAAATTATTTTAAGGATTAGTTAGTTAGTGCTCATTTTGTCGTCTATCTATCTATCTACTTTACCTTAAAAAGTAAACATGAACAAAGCGTACGGCTGGAAAAGGAGAATACTCAGAATAGACCTTTCAAAAGGTCGAATAGACCGCTTCGTACCCGAGGCTGCTCTACTCAAAAATTATCTCGGTGGTCGAGGACTCGGAGCGAAAATAGTGTATGACAATGGACGTGTTAACGCTCTATCACCCGATAACCTGCTTGTATTTGCCGCAGGTCCGCTGACAGGCACCACCACACCAGCATCGGGCAGAGTCTCGCTGTCCACAAAATCACCCTTGACAGGAACGATATTCGATTCTAATTGCGGGGGTTCATTCGGTCCTGAGCTGAAAAAAGCAGGATATGATGCAATAATTATTTCTGGTAAATCACCGGAACCGGTATTTATAGAAATAAAAGACGAAAGAGTGGAGCTAAAACCCGCAGGGATGCTGTGGGGTAAGAACGTGAAAGAGACCACAAATATTCTAAAAGGCAGGAGTAGCGTTGTTTGTATAGGCAGAGCAGGGGAGAAACTTGTACCTTTGGCTTCGGTGATCTCAGATGGTGTTCATGCCTTCGGGCGTGGAGGGGTAGGTGCAGTAATGGGGTCGAAGAACCTGAAGGCAGTCGTGGTAAAGGGAACGGGCGGAGTTGAAATCTTCGATAGGAATGAATTTTCAAAGCAAAAGGAGGCAATTAACCGGCTCTTAATTGCATGTCCCACGATAAGCAAAGGGCTCTCAGTTTTTGGAACTCCGTTTTTAGTGAAGATAACGAGCTGGATGAGAATCCTTCCGGTTGCAAATTTCAGAAAGGGAGAGCTTGAGCCTGATTTTGATCTCCGAGAGTTTTTTGCAAAGACCATAGCTGAGAAATATTCCCCAAGGAAAAAGGCTTGCTATTCCTGCTCCATCGCATGCAAGAGAGAAGACAAAGAGGGTAAGGAACTACCGGAATATGAAACAATTGGTCTGATGGGCGCGAACATTCAAAACCCTGATTATGATGCGGTTGTTGAGGCGAATAGGCTGTGTAATGATTACGGCCTGGATACGATATCTGTTGCTGGCGTTTTGGGCTGCTACTCAGAGATAAGGGATAAAGGCATTTCACACACAGAACTTACAAATCTAACCAGAAAGATAGGCGAAAAAGAAGGCATTGGCGAAAGACTTGGTAGAGGTGCAAAGGCTTTTGCTGAATCAGAAGGGTGTCCTGAGAAGGCAATTCAAGTAAAAGGACTTTCGCTCCCTTCCTATGACCCACGAGGTGTAAAGGGTTTAGGGTTCAGCTATGCCACTTCCAACCGTGGCGGATGCCATACAAGGGCATATCTTGTCGCTCCGGAGATACTGCGAAAGCCAAAGGCAATTGACCCTTACACGCTTGCGGGAAAAGCAGGACATACAAAGATATTCCAGGATAGGTTTGCCGCAGTTGATTCGCTCGTGGTGTGTAAATTCGCATTCTTCGGTGCAGGAGAGGAGGAATATGCGAACATCCTGAGTGCGGTTACCGGGGAAAATTATACATCTGAGGATTTGATGCTTGTCGGAGAGAGAATATGGAACGTGGAACGTCTTTATAATGTAAGAGAAGGGTTTTGTAAGGGGGACGATATCTTGCCCGAGAGGTTCTTTGAAGAGAAGGTGAATGAAAGAGTGATAGATAAGGAAGAGTTTCTAAACACGCTTGATGAATATTATCGTATGCGTGGCTGGGATGATGAGGGCGTGCCTAAGGGAGGCAAATTGAAGAGGCTGGGGATATAGACTCCAATAAATAAAGTAAAGTATGGAAAATCATTATTTCTTTTGTTCCCCTCGCTTTAATTTCTCTTCTATAAATCGCATCCCCTCCACGCGGGCTTCGTCCACTAATTCTATCTTTATACCACCACCCTGAGCAATCGTCGCAGTTCCTCCACCGCCACCTCCATATTTCTTGGTAACATGCTGTAACCACTCAGAAGCGCTTATCCTGGCACTTAAATCAGAAGGAACTGCTGCAACAACAGATCCACGATCACCCTCCTTGCTAAAAAGCATAATTGCGTAACCATCATTTGCAACCTGTGAGGAGATGTTCATCAACTCTTTCACACTTACTGTTGGTAATACCTCATCAATACAATCTACATCGCTTATTTTTTTTGCTTTTCTTTTCAATCGCTCGGGTTCCAATTCCGCAATCTTACCTCGCAATCGCTCGTTCTCCTTCCTTAACTGTTTCCACTCCTCAAAGAACCTTTCAACCGCGGCAGGCAATTTGTCCGCAGGGACTCTTAACACAGAGGTTGATTTCCTTATCAGCTCCTCCAGCGATTGTATCTCCTTGACGGCAGCTTCTCCCGCGGAATACTCTATTCTCTCGATGCCATCTTGTATTCGCTCAGTACGCAATATTTTTATCGGACCGATCTCGCCTGTCTTCGAGCAATGCGTTCCAGCACATGCTTGCACATCCTCATCCTCACCTATCCGCACTATTCTTATTTTTTCGCCTGGAGGGACTCCACCCTGATAAATACGGAACCCGTATTTCTGCTCTGCTTCGTTTCTGTCTTCAAAATTCGCTCTTATTTCCTTGTCTTCCATAACTATCCTGTTTGCAAGCATCTCTATCTCGCTTCGCTCAGCATCTGAAATTCTTTTGAAGTGAGTGATGTCAATTCTCGCGCGCTTTTCCCCTTTCTGCGCCCCTGCCTGCCATACATGCTCCCCCAGCACTTTCCTCGCTGCGCATACTACGACATGAGTTGCTGAATGATGCCTTGTATGCGCGATTCGCCTTGCTCCGTCTATGTGCCCGGATACCACTGCGCCTTTGCTTACCCTACCGGTCTCTATTTTATGAAGGATAACGCCTTCAACTTCCTGCACATCCTGCACCTTCAGTGTTCTGTTTTCCCCTTTCACCGTTAAGCTACCAGTATCAGCAGGTTGACCGCCACCCTCAGGGAAAAAGAGCGTCTTGTCTAATATAACAGAATCGTCCACAAAATCCAGCACAGTAGCTTCGAAATCCACCGCTGATGGCTTCTCGTAATACAATTTTTGGGTCGCCGGAATTAATTTCGTTTTTTCTTCTATTCCTTCTGCTATGGGTTCCATTTCTCCTCTTCTCTCCTCGCTGTGCATACTCGCAACGAGTGAATAAAAGTTTTCCGGGATATCTACTATGTTTGCTTCCTGACTGAATACAACCTCTTTCACAAACTCTGGTGGTAATCCATACGTATCATATAAATTAATTAGCACATCGAGTGGTATTTTTTGCTTTTCTTCTTTATATCTCCTTGCCGTCTGCCTTACGATTCTTTCACCCTTTAAAAGCGTTTCCTCATATCTTCGGTGCTCCAGCGACACCAATTCAACAATTCTATCTACTGCTTTTTCCAACTCGGGGAAAGAATTTCTAAGCGTTTTTATTTGCATGACTACTATCTCCTCCAGTGGTATTTCTATTCTCATGGATTTTAACATCCTGAAAACTCGCCTCAGGACCAACCTTGCTAAATAGCCCTCTCTCGCATTTGAAGGGACCACGCCATCAGCCAGCATGAAAGCCAGGCATTTTGTATGGTCAGCAATTGCGTATATTGTTTCTATCGGCTCTAAGACGTTTTTTAGATTTTCAAACGAAACACCAAGCTTCTTCGCTATTTCCACTCGTTTCATAGCTCCTGACATAGCTGCATGCTGTATAATTATCTCGGGATGCGTCTCTAACGGATGCTTAACTCCCGCTGCATTCACCAATTCATGTATTATATCCGGAAATATCGCATCATAGACCGTGGGAGTGCCTTTAGAAGCCCAAACAAATCGTTCTAACCCATAGCCTGTATCCACGATGTAAGTGTCCATTTTATTATATCGCTGCCCTTTTATGCGTATTTCTCCGCGAGGAGAAAGCTCGAGGTCCATGAAAACAAGTGTCGCAAGTTCTAACCCGTTTGTGATGACCTCAAGACAGGGTCCTGCATTTCCGCCGCCCATCCACGGCGCCTCCTTATACGTTACGTTGTCCATGTCCACACCAAGTTGTCTCAAAAATCCATCGCAATACTTTACGGTCTCATT
This sequence comes from Candidatus Methanophagales archaeon, assembly GCA_003601795.1. GTDB lineage: Archaea > Halobacteriota > Syntropharchaeia > Alkanophagales > Methanospirareceae > QEXZ01. Next base: position 595 of record PIXU01000200.1, on the reverse strand, counting down.
CTTCCAGTATATCTCCTCTCCTCCTCTCTTATTGAAGGCATGATGCCCCATCATCTCGAATGTGGTTAAGTGGCGCCCGGTTTTTCCTATTGATTCGAGATCTTCAAGTCTTATGCAGGGTTGAGAAATGACAAGTGGATTTGCAGGCGGTGGGACTTTGCCGGAGGTTACAAAAGGCTGAAAATTTGCAATGGACGCGATGTTAAGATAAATATCATCTCGCCAGCGTGCTACAACTGGATACCTCTTCATTCTCGTGTGTTTATGCGAACAATGCTCAAAGAAAGATAAGAAGCTCTCTCTTATCTCTTCTATGCTTCTCTCGTTGAAAATAGGCTTGCCTATAAACGAATAAATTTCACAGGGCGCATCCCCACAGGTCTTTCTGTCTTTGTCACGAGTCCAGAAGTGCGAGCCACATTTCTCGCATTTCTTCCTTGTGAATCCATTCTCCTTGAAGTATTTTATGTCGTAGTCACTCATCTTATTTTATAACTCTGCAATACCTTTGGATCGTTTTTCTCCAACACGCTTCGCTTCTGTATAGAGTTCACTCACCTTGTACCCACTCATGATTACGCTCCTATTTTTTATT
>PIXU01000199.1 GCA_003601795.1 Candidatus Methanophagales archaeon | reverse complement strand
TACTGGCATTCGCGGAAACGCGCAGACCCGTGATTTTCTGGAACATCACGAATAAATGTAACTTAGCATGTGCTCATTGCTACATCAGTGCCAGACCTGAATTGAATGGCAGAGATGAGCTATCATTGGAAGAGGCGAAAGCCTTCATCGCCGACCTCGCAGAAATGAAAGTCCCTTTGCTTCTGTTCACGGGCGGCGAACCGTTGGTAAGAAAAGATTTCTGGGAACTCGCTGAATACGCAACTGAAAAAGGGCTGAAAACTGCACTGAGTACCAATGGCACACTGATAACAAAAGAAGTTGCATCGAAAATAAAGGCGCGCGGAGTCGAGTATGTTGGTGTATCGCTGGACGGCGCTAAGGAAGAAACGCACGATGCCATCAGAAATCAGCCTGGGTGCTTTAAGCGCGCAGTGCAAGCATTGAGGAACTGTGCGGAAATCGGGCTTAAAGCCGGCATCCGAATTACCATTACGAGGGCTAATTATCAAGAAATAGAGGACTTACTTGACCTTTCCCTCGAATTAAAAGTGCCGCGGTTTTGCGTTTACTGGCTTGTTCCAAGCGGAAGGGGGAGGGAGATTTACAACCTGCAATTGGAACCGAAAGATGTAACTCGTATCTTTGACCAGTTATATCGAAGAGCGAGGGAGTTAAACCCTGCAAAAATGGAAATTCTCACTGTTGATGCACCACAAGACGGCGTTTATCTGCTGAATAAACTAAAAGAGGATAATAGCCAGGAATACGAAAATGCGCTTAAACTACTACAATATACTGGAGATTCATGTAGTGCCGGTGACCGCGTTGCAAACGTTGACCCGGCGGGGAATGTTTATCCCTGTCAGTTCGCTCAGTTAGAAGAGTTTAAAATCGGGAATGTCAGGGAAAGAAAATTCAGTGAACTCTGGAATGATTCTGAAAACCCCGTCCTTGCGGCATTCCGGGAAAAGACGAAATTCTTAAAGGGAAAGTGTGGTACCTGCGTTTATAAAGACTTATGTGGTGGGGGATGCCGGATAAGGGCATACGCACAATATGATGATATATGGGCTGAAGACCCGCTGTGTTCTTTTATTCCTGATACCTAATTTTTCTTTGTGAATGGAGAGGAGAAAAGAAAGATTGTTACTTACATTACATAAAATCACTCAACGCTTTTTGTTCTTGCTCTGCTGCCGGAAAAAGCAAATTCACATCCTTCTCTAAAAGTTCCAGCCTTTGCATTGTGTAATTAGATACGTGATATTCTTTCGCTACGCGTAACGAAACGTCAAGATATTTTTTTATACTTGCGGTATGCACAGTGGGAACTATTTTACTACCACACTTCGTGCATTTCCCACTTAGGGGTATCCTTCTGTATTTCGCATTGCATTTGCTGCACCTCATCGTCTGTGAGCCAAACGCGCGGAGGTTACCTTTTATATCTCTGAGGAAATGGTTTCTTATCACTGCTTCTGCCACTTCACACTCATTTACTGCTCTTATCATCCTCGCCAATCTTAATTGCGCTTCCATTTTCTCCACCATTGTACCTAACGTCTTATACAGCGAATTCAAAGGACCAGCGGCGATATCCGTTGTATCATGCGTGTAATCAAACCTATAAACATCTTTGGGCTTCCCTATTCTGCTCGATGCCGTCTCTATCGTCACCTCTTTTGGATGCTTCTCCGAGCAACACGCCTCGTAAAAATCCAGTGGATATTCCTTTGCAATGGAAACGTTATGCGCCTCCTTGTCCACTTCCTTTGGATTGATGAATGGGATAAGAACCAGAGGAGCATCCATTCTGCCACCTCTTTTCTCAGGTAGAAAGAGCTTCGAGAAATTGATTAAAGCATCGAGTAGAAGGATAATAGAATCTTCGTCACCGTCACAGTTTCTGCGCTTCGCTGCATGGAAAAAAGGATGCCCATAACAAGCTGAAGCACTCGTGAATCCTATTATCCTGCCCAATATCCCAGCAGAAGTGTGTGGTGCAAGTCCAAGTACGAGTTTTCCCACGAGGTCTTCCTTGCGTGATGCACGGTAATAAGGCGGCAAGTCATAGAATCTCTGTAACAAATCATCCAAAAAATTTGATACCTTTAGCAAATACGACGCGGCATCAACCGAAATAATGACATCCTGCTGCTTGAGCTCCACTATTTGCAGGTCGCTCTTCAAATCCTTGCCGTGTATGTCGTTCAAATACCCAAGCTCTTTTGCTTTTTCCACGCTCAAACCTACCTCTTTTGGCTTGAAATGTGTTAACGGCAAATTCGTTAAATCATATCTTATCGTGCCATCCTTGAACACGAACACACCGTGCTTCGCTCTTAATATTCCTTTAGCTAAATGCTCAGCCACTTTCTGTTTTGAAATAAGACCTTGTACGCATTTCACATCCAGTTTGTTATAAGCCCTTACAGGGCTTGCGGGGTCGTGGGGCAGAGTCCCACATGAGTCACCCAATTTCTTTGTTGTCGCCTGATAATATTCCCATAAATCAATGCTCCTTTTATCTCTGGATGCAGGTTTGGTCTTCTGTTGAGTTTGAAAGCAAGAAGCTCCACACTTATCACATATAGAAAAAGATGATAGAAATACATTCCCACATTCATCGCATCTCCTCATCCCTACTTCCACCTCTATCACTTTTTTCTTTAATGCTTCCTTCAATGACCTGTTCTTTCCTCCGTATTCTCCCAAGGGAAAGATAGCATGCGGAGCAGGTTTCATCATCCTTTCTTTCGATTTCTCTGGTCTGCCCATTCTCATGCCTATTCTTGTCGGCGCTTTCGGTCTTGTCTTTATCCTCACTGACTTATCCCTTCTCAATTTATCATTTATCTCCAAACATCTTAGCAATGCACTCGGCTCTTCTATCGTTAAAATCATGCCTTTGGATTCAGGTTTGACTTGCACATGAGTTTGATGCAAGACAAGCAAATCCTCCAGAATTGTCTTTATCCTTCCATTGTCGTCATTGGGAATGGATAACGATTTATCTTCTAAAATCCCATTCTTGCATATCCATTCTGCCAAATATTCCTTATCTTCTTCTGTTATGTCTTCCCAAAAATAGGTATATGCAGGGTGCAGCGGAATCGCAATGCGGGATGCGATTTCTATTGCTTCCGCGGGAGTTGGCGTTTTGAAACGCCATTTCTCCGCTTCATCCTTTGATTTCTCTTCTAACTCCTTTATCCACCATTCATGCGAGTATGCACCAGGCAATAGACGATGCCCTGTTTCCAAAAAATCGCCATAATCAATGAGTATCTCTCCTAAATCCACTATCTCTGCTATTTCCTCATCAAACTTATCTCCGGATTTTAACGTGACAAGCGTACCGTTTTTCAATTTCACTGTTGGACCTTCAATAGAATCAACAGGGACAACACAACCTGCTTTACCCGGCAGTTCTGGCTTTATCTGCGTCCCTGTTGCGGTGAATTCAAGTAAAGACATTGTGGCAGGGTGTATTCCGATAGCAGAAAGTCCCGAATTACGAGCACGTCCATATCGAAGTCTGAAGGAACCTTTTTTCGCTGGACTACCAAATACAGGTCTGCCAGCTATCAAATCACCCAAAAAATCTCTCGCTCCCCTCTCTACCTTTGATTTTACCAGCTTATCCACCCAGTCCCAGCCCTCAATACCAAGTTTCTCTACATGCCTCTTTATCTTCGCCACCTTCATTGCCAGCCCTTCAGTGAGAACAAGCACCATACCGCCTCTTATTTTATTCGTTGCTACTCTTTCAAGGTCTTTATAGCCACCAACCTCTTTATCCTCGGTAGGGTCGCCATCTATGCAAATAGGGCAATTCCTTACGATTTCCTTTATCTCTTCATCGGTAGGCGTGTATTGCAAGCCACTTATTCGTTCATATGCAGAAACTTCCAGTACATACCTTCCTATTTCCTCTTCTCTCGGAGAATACGCTGTAAAACCCACTTTTCTCCTTATAAAATCCGCAGCTAATACAGAAAGCGCCTGAGCTGTCCCACCTGCACTTCTTATAGGACCCGAATAAAATATTTTTATATATTCACTCGAATCATCGTTTTTACCTACCTCAATGCGTGATATACCATCTAAAGGCGCTGCAACCACACCTTCAGTGAGAATCGCCACTGCGGTTCTAACGGCATTCTCTATAACTTCCACGCGCTTATACCTACCGAATTTACCGTCTACAAAGTCGTATCCTATTTTTAATGCTATTTCCTCTCTACTGTAACCATTTCGTTCTAATTCTCTTATTCTTGATCCCACGCCTTTTATTCCCATGAGTGCTTCTACTCGAGCTGCAAGGTCTTTTGTTATGTCTATTTCTGGCTGGAGCGAAGGGTCAAAACCCTTTTTCCTTGCCTCCTTCGCTATTTCTATTTCTTTCTCCAGTTTATCCGTTAAGGTTTTATAGTATATCGCGGTCGTGGCCATCTTTCATCAACTCAAATCTTTTCTCCCTCCCATCGTATTGGTGTTCATACCATGTAAAAAAGGTTTCTATTAACAATCTTTCTTTATTTTAGCGCATACAAAAAGGAGCAAAAACATATGAAGACATCGAGAATATGCATTCTGCGGATAGAAGGAACAAACTGCGAACTTGAGACGAGCTTTGCTTTCAAGAGGTTGGGTGCATCGGCAGAGATAGTGCATCTGAAACAATTGATAGGAGCAGTGAAAGAGGAGGAAAGGAGGAATTTAAAGGATTATGACTTACTGGTGATACCTGGTGGCTTTTCATCCGGCGATTATGTAAGAGCAGGGGCAATACTCGCTGCACGGATAAAAGGGGCATTAGGGGAAGAAATAGCGGATTTTATAGAAAATGGGAAACCTGTATTAGGGATCTGCAACGGCTTCCAGGTATTAGTGGAATTAGGATTACTTCCGGGTTTTGTTCTTGATGAAAAGCCCGGGATGCAGCAGGTTGCACTGACAACAAACGATTCTGCTCGTTTTGAATGTCGTCCTGTACTTATAAAGCATGAAAGCAGGGGAAAATGTGTATTCACAAGAGAGATAGAAAGGAATAGCATCCTGAAGATGCCCTGCGCGCATGCAGAGGGGAAGTTTTTTATTGCGGAGAAAAAGAGGGAGGAATATATACAACTTCTGGAGGAAAACGATCAGATTGTCTTTCGGTATGTTGACCCCGAAGGCAATTATGCATCTTATCCCTGGAATCCTAACGGCTCTATCCATAATATCGCCGGGATATGTAACCCGGAAGGAAATATATTAGGGTTGATGCCGCATCCAGAAAGGGCTTTTTATGCCTTCATGGACTCAGAATGGTCAAGGAAGGCAAGAGAAAGGAGAAAGGAGGGGGGAGAAGAAAAAGGAGATACATACGGCGGAGGGAAAAAGATATTTGAATCT
>PIXU01000198.1 GCA_003601795.1 Candidatus Methanophagales archaeon | reverse complement strand
TGGCTCGGAGACGGGAATAACGTATGCAACTCGCTAATTGGTGGTGCTGCGATTACAGGTATGGATGTCTCCGTAGCGTGTCCAGCGGGTTACGAGCCGGATGAGCGAATAGTAGAAAAAGCGAGAGAGAGGGGGTGTGAGATACTCATAGCGGGCACGGCAGAAAAAGCCGCTGCGGATGCTGATGTGATATACACCGATGTTTGGGTGTCAATGGGCGATGAGACAGAAAGCGAGAAAAGGAAGACCGATCTAAAAGATTATCAGATAAACGAGGATTTGGTGCGAACTGCAAAGGAGGGCGTAATCGTGATGCACTGCATGCCGGTGCATATAGGAGAAGAAATAACGGAGGGCGTGATGAACTCCACCAATTCAGTGATATTTGTGCAGGCAGAGAACCGGCTTCATGCGCAAAAGGCGCTGTTATTGAAATTGTTAAAACACCGGCAGTAAAATACTGACAATTGCCCATTATAGACGGGGTGTTTTAGAACTTTTTAGAAAATCTTTTAAAGAGCTTTCTTCAAGAAGTATTCAGAGACGGATATTATAAGAAAAAAAATGGGCGCATCAGAAGAGGAGGAAAAGTTTCCTTTCGATATAAACCCTATGTATGAGGGAGAAAGGGTAAGAAAATCGGGGCTGTATGTGGAGTTAGGAGGACAGAGTAAGCCGGGATTTGAGCTTGTCCTCTTTGAGCCCGAGCCCGAGAAGATAAAAGACGGGGAAGTCAGTCTGATAGGACCCGACCTGGCAGACATGGAGGAAGGCGGCAAATACGCGTATGGCATGATATACCGGGTATATGGGGAGCAGATAGAAAAAGACCTTGAGGCTGTTATAGAGCGTAGAAATCACGAATACCAGTCTTATATTCAGGGATACATGCATCTCAACCAGAGGGCTGAGATATGGGTACGGATAAGCAAGGATGCGGTGAAGAAAGGACTGAAATCATTGAAACAAATAGGGAGGGCAACGATAATGCTGTTCAAGGAGGAACTGCCCTTTATCGAGCGCATGGAAGCTACGTTCATAACGGACGAAGCAGAGGTAGAAAAGAGATTAGAAGAGACGAACGAGATATACAAAGCAAGAGATGAGAAAACAAGAGGACTGCACGATGAAGACGTGGACGAATTTTATCAATGCACGCTTTGCCAGTCCTTCGCCCCGACGAACGTTTGTGTGGTCACGCCGGACAGGATAGCGCTTTGTGGTGCGATGAGCTGGTTTGATTCACGAGCTGCAGCAAGGGTTGACCCCGAAGGACCAAACGCCCCCATCCCAAAAGGGGACTGTATAGACCCGATAGGGGGGGAATACACGGGAGTAAACGAAGCAGCAGTGAGGCTATCGAGCGGCGAATACGACTCAATAAAAATACATTCGTTTTTAGAGAAGCCGCATACGAGTTGCGGCTGTTTTGAAGTTGCGGGATTTTACATACCGGAAGTGGAAGGTATAGGGTGGGTGCATCGGGGGTCGAAAGTTTCCGAGACGCCGATTGGACTGCCGTTCTCGACCATTGCAGGCTCGGTCGGCGGCGGGAAGCAGGTACAGGGATTCCTTGGGATAGGCATACAATACTTCTACAGTTCTAAGTTTATACAATATGATGGTGGCTGGCGGCGTGTAGTCTGGATGGCATCGGATTTAAAGGAAAGAGTAGCGGATGCGATTTCTGATGAGATGAAGGACAAGATAGCGACAGAGAAGGACGTGAAAGACATAGAAGAGCTTAGAGAATTCCTGAAGCGCGTGGACCATCCGGTGGTGAAAGGAGTCATCCGGGAAGTTGACGGTGAGCAGATAACAGAGGGATGGGCAGTAAAAGAGGAAGCAGCAGAGGTAGAAGCAAAAGCAGAAGCAGTTCCCGTTGCAGAAGCAGTTCCATCCACAGCTCAAGTTCCTCTTGCATCTGTACCAACGATGGCACCAGGAGCAGTAGCGGGGGGCGGTACACCTATACAGATAATATTGAAGGATGCGGACATCAGCATCGGGAAGATAATAGTGAAGAGGAAAGAAGGGAAGTAGAGAGGATGAGGGGGAGGAGAGGTGAAGGGACAAGGGAAAAGTTCGTACGTAGTAAATTATGTTTAGAAATCTTTCATAGTTTAGTTCCTGAATTGAGAAAGTTGCCTAAAATTCCAAACTCATGCCATAAGAGGTAAGAGATATGAAGAAAGACACTAAGACATTCGTAGAACATATATGGGCGTGCGTTGAGTTGATTCACGAATACTTTGGAATAGATTTGGAATTAACGTGGGCGGTCGTTACAAGAGACATTCCGGATTTAAAGGAGAAAATGTTAAGAATGCGAGAAGGATTGTAAACATATAAAAAGAGAAGCAAAACAAAATAAAAGGAGCGATGGCAAAGGAAATAACCTTAGCGGACATAGCAAAAATACTGGAGAAATACGACATAGTGGAACTGGAGGACGTAAAGATAAAAGGAGATATAGAGTTAGAATTAGCTGAGGGCGGCGGCGTGGCACTTCCCCCTTCAATAACTCAAGCACTGCAATCCATAATAAGTGCAGCACATGTCTCCTCGTCAACCACCGAAGCCATCGCCACAACGGCACAAGCACTGCAGTCCATACTAAGTCCAGGTGTAGGTGCAGGTATGCAAAAAGCCCAGATACCGGCGACACCCGCGGAGGAACCGGATTTAGAATTAATACGCACGGAATTTAAAGTTGCGAAAACGGAATGGAAGGGTCAGATAGAAGAAGTTACAATTGGTGCTACATCGGCTGACGGCGGCACGAGAGAAGGAACGGTAACGATAGGAGGCGAAAAGGCTTTGCCTTTCTATAATTTTGACCATCAAATGCCACATCCACCAGTGATTTCCGTAGATTGCTTTGACATCCCTATTACACTGGCAAAGGCGGTGAGAGGGCATTACGAGGACGTGATGGAAGACCCCGGAGAATGGGCGAAGAAGAACGTGCGTGAATTCGGGGCTGATATGGTTACAATTCATCTGATAAGCACAGACCCAACGATAAAGGATACGTCAGCGAAAGAAGCGGCAAAGACGGTAGAGGACGTGCTGCAAGCGGTAAAAGTCCCCCTTGTCATCGGCGGTTCTGGCAATCCGGATAAAGACCCGGGTGTGCTGGAAGCTGCCGCTGAAGCTGCCGAAGGCGAGAGATGTTTAATTGCATCCGCAAACCTGAATATGGACTACGAACGAATAGCAAAGGCGGCGCTGGAACACGGGCACGTTATTCTTTCGTGGACGCAGCTTGACATAAACGCACAAAAGACGCTGAACAAGTATCTGTTCAAACTCGGTGTGCCGCGCGAAGACATCGTGATAGACCCGACAACCGCTGCGCTTGGCTACGGTCTGGATTATGCATTCACGAATATCGAGAGGATGCGGATTTCGGCGTTAAAAGGTGATACGGATTTGGCGTTTCCGATTTCCTGCGGTATAACCAATGCGTGGGGTGCGAGAGAAGCGTGGATGAAGGATTCACCTATCAAGGAGGATTCTGATTGGGGACCTGCGGTGAATAGGGGCCCTTTGTATGAGATAATGACGGGATTGACATTAGGAATAGCGGGCGGTGATATGTTTATGATGATGCATCCAAAGGCTGCGGCTGCGGTTAAACGCGTAACGCAAATGCTGTTTGGTGCGACGAGAGACGAAGATAAAGGTAAAAGAGTGGAGATGGGCGATTGGGTGACGTGGGGTGGTAAGGCGGTATGACTTAGGAGACTCTAAAAAGGGAGAAAAAAGTTATGATGCTGGCACAGTCGAATTTTCCAGTGAAATTGCTTATGTAACCTTAAAATTCACCGCAGAGCACATGGAGAACGCAAAGGCACAAGAAAACAGAAAATGATTGAAACAGTCTTAAAACTCTGCGTGCTCTGCGCCCTCCGCGGTGAATAAATCAGATTAAAAGTATCTGATTTGGTATCTATATCCCTGCTCCACCAAAAAGAGCTGCCGATTGGTCCCGAAAGTCTGTTCAACGGTACCTTTTGATACCAGTGTGTAGAAATGAGAAGTATGCTCTTTGGGTCGAAGAATGCGCCCCAATCGCTGTGCTTCTTCCTGACGCGAACCAAACGTACCTGAGATTTGAATCATGACACGGGCATCAGGCAAATCCACGGCAAAGTTTGCGACCTTGGATACCACAAGTACATTGATGCGTCCTTCTCTGAACTCATCATAAAGTCGCTCTCGCTCATCATGCCTGGTCTTACCTGTGATTATTGGCAGCCTCAATGATTTGGCAAGCTTTTCTAACTGCGAAATGAACTGTCCGATGATCAAGATGCTCTCACCTGCGTGGTTATCCAGCAGTTCACACACAAGCTCTTTTTTGCGCTCGTTCTCTGCCGCGATGCGAAATTTGGCGCGTTTATCCGCATGCGCGTACTTGAGCTCTTCTTCAGCCGAAAGAGGGATGCGATACTCGGTACAGATGGCTTCCGCGATATAGCCGCGGCTCTCAAGCGTCTTCCACGGGACATCATATCGCTTCGGACCTATCAGCGCAAAGACATCATCCTCTCTACCATCTTCGCGAACCAGTGTTGCAGTCAGCCCAAGCCGCCGTCTGGCTTGAATTGCCGTTGTTGCACGAAATACCGGAGCCGGGAGTACATGCACCTCATCATATATGATGAGCCCCCAATTATGCTCGGTAAAGATGTTCAGGTTGTGCAGCGGCTCGTCCTTTGTGCGTCGATGTGTCAGCATCTGGTATGTGGTGATCGTGATCGGCCTGATCTCTTTGACACGTCCTGTAAACTCGCCAATGTCCGTCTCTTTGACGTTGGTCTTGGAGAGAAGTTCATCGCGCCATTGCCGGACCGAGACATTATTGGTCGCAACGATCAGGGTGTGGCTTGATATCTGAGCCATCGTTCCAAGTCCTATAATCGTCTTGCCTGAACCGCAGGGAAGGACGATCACTCCACTGCCCCCTGTCTTCTGTCCTGCACAGTAAAACATATCTATGGCATCCTTTTGATAATCGCGCAACTGAAAAGAGTTGCCATCAAGGTCAATGCTGCGCAGCGTAATATCAAGCCGTTCCCCCTCCAGATATCCACACAAGTCCTTGACAGGGTAGCCTGCCTTTATCAATGCCTGCTTGAGATCGCCGCGTCTTGCTTGCGGTATGAAAAGTCCCGGGAGACCATCGTTATTCACCCAAAACTCTTCCAATGACTTATTGTTGCGGATTCGTTCCAGAATACGGGTGTCTTTCACAACAAGCTCCAGGCAGTCATCTGCGGCTTCGGCTTTCTGTAACACCAGCTTGCCATAAGTCTCATACCACTCCCTCATATCAACAATGACATTTGACGGAATGCCGTAACGTGAGAAAGCTTCAAGACCTTCGAGGATATCTTTAAACGGCACACCCAGTGCTGCCGCATTCCAGAGCGAGAGTGGCGTGACCCGGTAGGTATGGATAAACTCCGGCGATTTTACCAGCTCGGCAAAGAGAGCTAAAAAGTCACGGCATTCTACGTACCCCGGGTGTCCAACCTCAAGCATCAACGTGCGATCGCTCTGGATGATGAGCGGCTTTTGTGACCTCATATAATATCCTCAATTTGGATGGTGTAATCTTGTTTCAGCGCCTTACTGACTTTTTTTACCTCTGATTCGTATTGCCTGGCAAGGGAGAGTGTCAATCTGCTCCAATCTGCGGCAACAGGGCATCTGGCAGCTATAAGTCCTTTGCGGAATTCTTCCATCAACTCTTTTGCTGGGAAGTGAAATGTGATCTTGACTTCACGTTTTATTGTCACAGGCTTCTTTGCTTTTGATTTTGAAACGCTTAAATCTCGTTTGGGAAAGACGGTACGTGCACCGTTTGGAAGAGGCATAAGAGCCGAAGGGCGGTGTTTTATGCGAAGAGGGACCAGCTCCTTCTGCTCAAGATGCGTGAACAACCTGTCAGGTGAATGCACGATTCTCATCGTCGGTGATATGCATTCGATTGTGAACCGGTCGATGTCGGGCAGATCTTTGTCCCCCTCAAAAAGCACAACGTTCTCATACAGCGTAAACGCCTCTGAAGCCCCAATCCACTCTTCGAGTTCTATTCGAACGTTCTGCGGCAGTTTCTGACCGCTTATATCCTCTAAGAGCTTGATTACATCAAGGTCTTCTCTTTCGCTCAACTGGGTTAGAACCTTCTTTTTTCGCAGTTTTAAGATGCTTGTTCTATCCGTTGCTACGACATCAGCAAGTTTTGTCAGTTGCGCAAGAGTCCGAACCGGATACAATTCCGATTCCACGTGCACCTCGAAATTCGGCTGCACGGTAACTCTGGGTTCTATGGGTTCACCGCTCATCACGTGCAAGAACGTATCATTGACTCGAAACGCCTGAAGCTGATTCATCTCGGGCAGGTATCCCTTATACTCTGTCATGGAATAGGCAACCTCGATATATCCCAGGATGAGGGGTAATCCCTCGAGGAACCGTTCCACATAGCGACCTTCCACTCGCTCAAATGCATCTGCATCACTCTCTGAGATCTGTATCTCCGTATCCCACCTCTCACCCTCATGAAAATTGCCATACCGCCCCTTCTCAGCATCCTGTTCATATCTATATTTGGGCTTCTCTGGAATAAGAAAGAAAGGGTGATGCTCCTTTAGATATCGAATCAATGACGCGGTAGTGTACCAGACACCGGGCGTACATGATTGCAAAATCTCGATAAGAAAACGCCTTGCCCTGGCAAAATCCAATCCCGGCATGACACCTGTTGCCGATCCCCAGGTCGAGAACCCGGATAGTCTGCCCAGCACACTTGTATCGTAAAACTCATTGTTCCTACCAGGATAATTATTTACTAATAAATCCAGAAGCTTCTTCTCCTGCTCTATTAGTGGTAAATCAATAAACTCTTCATATCTTTTGGTATTGATTTCAATGTAATTGTCAGGAAAAGAGGGTTCACTGCTGGTATATCCCATATATGTCCCCTTGGTGTCATAGTCGGTGAACTTAAATGCAAGCGCCACTTTATCAACATAATTTATCCACCTGGAATATCCTCTTGTCTTTACTTCTTCTATTGCATACGAATTGCTCATGAGTTTTGCCAGTCGCTTTGAGTCGGACCGGTTCAACTCATTGCTCCGGTGTAACCGTTTCACATCGCGTTCTCGCACATACTCAACAAAAGCATGCAGGTCATGACGCAGATCATACGGGTTGGAGAAGACGCTCAGTTCGTCGATATTTGCCGGAGTTAAGTTTGGTTTTGGTCGCATCATCTATTCCTCGCCTTCTTGATTACGTGTCCTGACATCTCCACAAGTTTCTGTATCGCGGGAAGCAGGTCCCTGGTAAATGCGATATAATCATTTGGAAGAGATACAAGGCTTTGCGAATCAGCATACGACTTTTCAATCTCCACCTTAAGGCTCAAATCTCTTACCCGTGCAATCATCAGGTCTTCATGAATTATCTGTTTACCCCACCTCTTTTCTGCCATCGCGATTGCGGTGCGAAAGCCGGATGAATTCTCTCGGAGCCACGCAAAAACACCTTTTTTTCGTACGGTCATAAGCGCATTCCCTATCTTGATAATGCTGGCGGTCGCTCGCAGATTAGAATCATGAATATCCAGAGTTGCAACCGAAGTTAGCACTTCCAGGACGGCATAAGGGATGGTCATCAGATTCAAAGTTACCGTACCATCGGGCTCGACCTGTAGATAATGCTCAGGCGGATATGAAGTCGTACCTTCGAGCGGATCTTCAGGTAACCGGTAGTATGCCTTTCCATCCGCCACAACTTTTACCAGGCAGCCCCACTCCCAGCCGACCTCACAGATCTGGTCACAGGGATAGTCCGCATCCTCTCCTGTAAATATCTTGAGCGCCACCGCGAGACCATCTGCGGGTAGCCATTCATGCTCGTTAAGTTGTGAGAGTGCATAGAGTGTAACTTCAATAGGAGTCATCTCGCCACTCCGCGTCCTGGTATCGGTCTTAACGGACGCGTTCCAGCATGCTCGCTGCCATTTCAACAGGCGGCTTGCTCTGAACGGTTCAGCTCCAATAAACAGGTTGCCATCCTTGATTGTGAGTGTGAACGACATTTTGTTTGATAAAGGAGATGGTTTCTGCTTCCCTCCAACAATCTCCAGCAGTTTATCACGCAGCACCTCTCTCTTGAAATTCCCTGTTTCTTTAAATGTCGAAGCCCGGACCATAGGTGGAAGAAATTCGCCAAATTCCTGAGGAAAACGAAATCGCAAGCGTTCCAGCCTGGCAGATTTGGTATATGTTTCTTGCTCTATGACGATGAGCACACCCTTTCGCACCAGATTCTTCTTTACCTTTTTGAACGTTTCTTTATACTGCTGGGTAAAAGTCCCATAATAATACTCGTTCGTGAGTCCAGCGCTACCGTACAGTCTCTTGAAGTACGCGATACCAACTTCTTTGTTCATCTTATTGAGCAAGTGGAGGAATACAACTTCCTCATAAGTTAATGAGTTAAGTGCTTCCTTTATGCCAATCGTGGAGATGAAGAAGTTCTCAAAGATGTCACGAGAAGTCACCTCCCTGGCAGGAAACCCACGGCTTTTGCAGATCACCTTGATATCGGATTCACTGATATCGCGTTTGCACATCTGCCTCAGCATACTTTGTGTATCCATTTTCTTTTTAGAAGCGGGGCATCAATTATAATGTTTACCAAAAGACTAAAAACTTTATTAAAGAAGCAAACAAAATTTACTCAGAATTTCAATTGGTGTAATAAAGGAAGCATGAGGAAATGAAAATAAGCAGCCCAATGGAGGCATGGAAATATCTGCCAGGGACGAATTGCAAGGAATGCGGTGAGAAAACGTGTCTGGCTTTTGCGTCGCTACTGCTGGAGAGGAAGAAGAAGTTAGAGGAGTGCCCGCTGCTTTCTGAGCCCAAATACGCAGAGAAAGGGAAGAAGTTAGCGGAATTGCTAGCACCAGAAGTACGAGAAGTGGAGATAGGAATAGGCGAGAGAGCAAGGAAAATCGGTGGCGAAGATGTTATGCACAGACACGAGCGTACCTTTTTTAACCGAACCGCACTTGCTTATGACGTCTGGGACACGATGAAGGAAGAAGAGTTAAGAGAACGTGCACGGGAGATAACGAATTGGCGGAAATTTTATGTCGGTGAATTTTTAAACGTAGATGCGATTGCAATTCGTTCGGTATCAGGTGACGCGAAAACATTTGCCCGGTGCGTGAAACGCGTGGCAGAAGAAACAGACTTCCCTCTCGTGCTATCTTCATTCGATGCGAAAGTGATAGAAGAAGGATTGAAGGAAGTTTCGGATAGAAATCCGCTGATATATGCGGCAACCGAAGATAACTGGAAAGCGTTTATGGGAATTGTAAAGAGCTACAAAGTGCCAGTTACGTTGTTTTCCACGGACCTCGATATGCTGAACTCGCTTGCCGTGACGTTCTCCTCGGCTGGCGTGACGAATATCGTGTTGGACCCCGGGACGTATCCCACCGGGAAAGGGCTTGAGGAGACTTTCTCCAGGTTTGTAAGGATACGGCGTGCCGGGATAGTGGATGGGAACAAAGGAATCGCATATCCTTTGATGTCCGTGCCTATGACCGCATGGATGGTTAACGGAAACGGAACTGGAGCTAAAGCGGAGAACACGCTGGAGACTTCTTACTGGGAAGCGATACTCGCAGATTTGTTCATCCTGAAATATGCCGATATAATGATTTTACACTCAATAGAGCCGCATTCATTGATACCTGAACGCACGCTGGTTGCGAATATATATACCGACCCGAGGCGTCCGGTAAGCGTAGAGCCGGGATTACGAGAGGTAGGGACTCCAACAGCGGGTGAATCGCCCCTTTTTGTTACTACTAATTTCGCTTTGACTTATTACACGGTGGAGAGCGACCTTGCCTCTAACAAGATTGATTCCTATCTGATGGTAGTAGATAGTGAAGGGATGGGCGTAGAATCCGCCGTTGCGGGTGGGCAGCTCAATGCAGGGACAATGAAAGATGCGCTGGAATCGTTTGACGTGGAGCAAAAGGTAAAGAATAAGACAATGGTGATACCGGGCCTGGCAGCGCGACTTTCTGGCGAGACCGAGGACGTTACGGGTTGGACAGTGCTCGTGGGTCCGAGGGACAGTGGAAGGATTCCAGGGTGGATGGAGAATAACTGGCCGCCTGAGACCGCTACTTAATTCTAAACAAAATAAAAAGTAATCAAGATAAACTTACATTATTACAGATACAAAAGAGAAAGAGAGAGAGAATACAAAACGATGCTAAAGCCTGTGGAAATGCGGGAACTGCGAATTGTCACCCTGAATGAGCTTGTAGACGGTGTAATTAAACGAATTGATGCTTTAGGGTCCGTTCATCTTACGGATATAAAGGAGTTCTTAGGCGACTGGGAAGGGTTAATAGAACCTTCAAAGGCAGATGTAATATTAATGAAAATCTCTGAACTCCTGGCAAGAATAGACAATTTGATAGCTCTGCTGCGACCTGGTGAGGGTGAGAAGAAGAGCTTGAGGGAGACGCTGTTTAAAGCACCTGAAGAAGTAGGGCAGGGCCGATGGCAAGCAG
Organism: Candidatus Methanophagales archaeon; assembly: GCA_003601795.1. Taxonomy (GTDB): domain Archaea; phylum Halobacteriota; class Syntropharchaeia; order Alkanophagales; family Methanospirareceae; genus QEXZ01. Next base: position 2,506 of record PIXU01000198.1, on the reverse strand, counting down.
AGAAGATAAATGTAGAGGAGATAAGGTTAGATGAGGTAGAAAAGGATTTTGGAGATTTAGAACGTACCATAACCTCATTAATAGATAAAAACGAGCGATTAAGTGAAGAATTATCAACCGCTAAGGAACTCTTAGTGGCATTGAAGACGTTAGGCGATTTTGGCGTTGATCCGGATTTTGTAGGTGAGCATGAATTTATTTCGGTGTATGCGGGTAAGCTGCCCATCGGTAATTTAGACGAGTTGGAAAGCACTCTTGATACAATAACCGGTGGAAATCACCTCGTCGTGTCAAAGCAGATAACCGAGGGCGAAACGGAAGGGGGAAAGGTGCCTTTTGCTTTTGCGCTGATTGCGGCACTAAAGACCGATAAAGAGGAAGTGGAGCGGGTGCTGACCCGGTTGGACTTTGAATCACAGGTGTTTCCAGAACACATTCCTGATTCTATAAACGATGCAATACAAGATACGGAGGCTGAGATACAGCGGCTGGAGAGCGATATAAACGAGAACGAGAGCGAAATAGAAGAGATAAGAGCGACAAGGTTTAAAGACCTGCTTGTGATGCAGGAACTGGTGCAGATAGAGGAAAGCAAAGCAAAGGCGAAGGTTCTGTTTGGTAAGAGCGAACACGTACGCGTTATCGAGGGCTGGGCGCCCAAACAGGAGGTTGAACGCATAATAGAAGGAATAAACGAAGAGACAGGTGGGTTCTCCGTGGTCGAGGTGATAGAGCCGAAGCGCGAGGATGTGCGTGTGCCGTCTTTGCTGAATAATCCACGAATAATAAAACCTTTTGAATCCGTAATCAAGATGTATGGGCATCCGTTATACAAGGATATAGACCCAACGCTGATTACCGCCATAATGTTCCCGGTTCTTTTCGGTCTTATGTTTCCGGATATGGGACATGGGCTTTTTATCCTTTTGCTCGGCTTGGCATTGATGTTCGCGTTTAAGGGTTTGGGGAAAGAGGTGCAGGGAATGGGGATAATAATCGTGTTATGCGGTTTTTGCTCGCTGGTTGCAGGGGCATTATTCGGCGAATTCTTCGGGTTCAGTGAATATGCATCGCATTTAGTCGCGGGTTCTGTGGAAGGCGCGCACATTCCTTCTATCCTCGTCTTTGAGCCTTTGTGGTTCGAACCCATACCAAACGTGAAGTTCATGTTCGTGGTGACAATGCTAATAGGCGTAATGCACATGGGGCTTGGTTTACTTCTTAATACGTTAAACGAGCTCTCTAGCCGGAACATATTAAAGGGGATAGGCGGATTTGTAAAGATCTGGTGTTTATTAGGCGCACTTTATTTCTTACTCGTTTTGTTTGGCTATTCTTTCATCGACCTGAAAGCGGGCATGGTAATCTTCATTCTGCTACCCATACTCTCGCTGTTCGTGCTCAAGATAATTTCAGAACTGCGGCATGATGAAGCAGGGGGAGGAGGAGAAGGAGAAGCGAGTAACGTAGAGAAAAAGGAAAAGAGGGGTATTATGGACTACCTTATTATCCTCATAGATGGTGTGATAGATGCACTGCTGGAGAACTTCTTCCGATATCTTGCGAACACGGTCTCTTATGGCAGGATTCTCGCTCTGGCACTGTGTCATGCGGCGTTAATCGAGGTGTTCATTCTTCTGACGTTCATGTGCTTGCAGATAAACCCGACGATAGGACCGGTGATCGCGGCTGTAGTGTTCTTACTTGGGACGGCTGTCGTGATAGTACTTGAGGCGATAATGGCGGGAATACACACCATCAGGCTGCATTTCTACGAGTGGTTCACGAAATTTTATGAGGGTGGCGGCGTAGAATTCTCGCCGTTTAAGTTCCGCAGGACTTATACGCATTAATAGTAAATCCTAAATCCCAAGCATCGTGGGCTCTGCCCACGTCCCCGAAAACCCTGAAAGGGTTTAATCCTAAACAATTTCCAAATCCAAAATCCAAAAACTTATAAAAACGATGAAAGAAAAAAAGCTCGATGTAAAACAAAAGAGCGTAAGGGTAAAGGAATTAAAGAACTACGGCTCTTCTCTTCGTCCTCTATATACAATAGCGGTGGAGATAGAGATAAGCGTTGGAGAAAGCCCGGATACGCTTCATAAAATGTTTACTGATACCGGGCTCATAACAAGAGAAACGATACCTTTTGATGTGGTATCGAATTTCAGAGGCTCGGCAGACAATAAACCTTTTTATTCCGCACGTATCGTGCACGAAGGCCTCACGAAAAAATACGAGGTGGCGGCGAGGGACACGGGTGGGTTTCTCAGGACGCGGATAAATTATGAGCCCGTGGTATATCCCGAGGAACTTCGGTTGACACATCCTGCGGAGTTTTCTCGATTGAATATAGAAGTAGAGGAATGGGAACTTCATAACTACAAGCATTATTTTATGCTGCTTATCGCATCTAAACGGTACGAAAGCGTTGATATGTGGGTAAGAAGGGAAAAAGGATTAGGAGGAGAAGAAGCGGCTTCGGAGTTTACGGTACTGAGGG
>PIXU01000197.1 GCA_003601795.1 Candidatus Methanophagales archaeon | reverse complement strand
GATACCTTCTTCTTGCCTGATTTCGAGATCACTCTGGCCGTTGTCTATGGTCAGGATAACGCTCTTAAACATGCATTTTTTTATTGGTTTCCCTGGTGGTTCGTTCAGGTCTATTGCCTGCACAACAATTTGTCCCGGTCTAATATTCTCGATACTTTTCTCTTCCAGCAATGGAAAATAGACTTCCTTTTCATTTTCCGGTACCTCAGTTTTGATTAGATTTATCAACCAATGCTGAAGTACTGGCCATTTGGCACTATTTCATTCCGGGGTGAAGTGGTTGGGGCTGAACGAGGAAATTTAATACAGAACAGGATAAAGAATACTGTATGAAGTTGTACCAACTCACTTCCTCTGAGAAAAAGCCGACAAAACTGTTTGTCGGTGGCCTGCATGGAAAAGAAGGTCTGTACACAGCGCCTATTCTCGAGAGTTTGGCAAAGGAATCGAAATACACAGGAAAAGCGATAATCGTTCCCTGTATTGTTAAGGAGAGCAAATACGTGGATGTTTTATCTGAAAAGTATTACCAGAGCAAAGAAGGCATTAAATTGCTTCACCTCATCCAAAAATACAAACCTTGCTTCTATTTCGAGCTACACGCTTATGGCGAACAGTCATATTCCAAACTAACCGATTCTGAGCGAGAACAGAGGATAGGAGTCCCTCCTTTCGTTGACCTCGGAAACGGAATTCTCTTAGGTTCTATCGCACCTATACTGAGGAGTAGATTCAGCGAGAGCGATTTTTGTGTGACCATAGAGGTTCCAAATTGGAAAAGCGAGAAAGTCCAGGCGGAAGTTTTAGAAATTTTGAAGCTTGCATTAAGTAAAGCAAAACGCGAAGAAGTGATGCACGGGCTTAGAATGAGGTATCCAGTGCAAATAAAAAAGGCGGAGGAGTTGTTTCGACTTTATTATCGTAACCAATTAAGACCGTTTTGAGATAAAATAAAAAGCGAATACAAAATGTAGGAAAGATCATGTTTCTTCAATATACGCCATCACCCTCCTGTGGAGCTCTTGCAATAACTCTCTTCTCGACTCCATCAGCACCACGTCTGATGCCTGCAAAGCAACGAGATTATGGATGAAAGGAGATGGAACCGGCGTTTTTATTGTTCTTATTTCTATTGCACCGCTTTCAACCCCTCTAAGCACCTCCTTCGCATGCTCTATATCGAACACCTCCTCCAGTATCTCCCTAAACGCCTCCTCTACAATAGGAAAATTTTCTATCTTCTTCGCCACGCCCAAAATAGAAGCAGAACTGCGCTGTTGCTTTCCCACACCTATTTCATACCCTTTATACTGCTTTAACACCATCAGACCGCGAACCGCACAATGTCTGAACCTGCGTTTAAAAAGTTCCGTCTTCCACACACTTTTCCGTAACATTTCCTCTATATTGTCACTATTCACCAACCCGGCTACCGATTCTACATCCACGTTTTTATGCGGCAATTTCAGGATAAATCCGTTGTCGTTTATCGTTATAGACACATTGGTTTTATAAGCAATGCTTATTGCATAAGCATAAGCCCTTGACAGCGCATCCAGCGTCCTCCTGCCGTACAAAGCATGAAAAGCGATATTTTGACGCCCTATGTCATCACAATAATGTTCTATGACGATGCGTCTGTGATTGGGTATTACTCTGGCATATCTCTTTTGCTCCTCGAAATAAGCAAACACATTTTCCGCGGCTGTTTCTTCCAGCCGGTATTCTTTTTTCAGCCAATCCACAATTTCTCTCTTCTCCTCGCTCCTCTCTTCTATCTTTTTCTCTATCTCCTCTCGAAACTTACCTATCTCTATCGCGGAATCGTATTCCAGCGGCAGCATCTCGCCTATCCATGCGGGAATGGTAGGCATACCATCAAAAGGGTCAACGTATGCTCTCATCCCGCGAACCGAAACAAACTTGTAAGTTTTACCACCGAGCACGAACGTATCACCAGGCGCGAGCTTCTCCAAAAAAGGCTCGTCTATTTCCCCTATCCACTCCTTTGGTCTTGGCGCTCGCAGGAAAACCTGCACTGAACTTTCCGATGGTATCGTCCCCACATGCGTCATGTATATACCACGAGTGCTTCTTTTCCTTCCAAACACCCCTTCTTCTTCGTCATACCAGATCTTAGCATATACTTTCCTGTTCTCCAGCTCGGAATGCATGCCTGATAAATATCGCAATACCGATACAAGCTGATCATGCTTTAAATCACGGTATGGATACGCTCTTCGTATCAAGTTATAAGCATCTACGACATTCCATTTCTGCTCTAATGACATTCCTACGAGATGTTGTGCCAACACATCCAGTGCACATCCTACCACACGCACCTTGTCCAACTTCTTGTCTTTTGCCCGCCTCGCTAATACTGCACATTCCACTAAGTCGTCCATATCGGTGACCACCAGGTAACCCTTCGCTGTCTTCTCCAATCGATGACCTGACCTCCCAGCTCTTTGTATCAACCGAGTTGTGCTCTTTGGCGAGCCAATAAGCACGCAAAGGTCCAATGCACCTATGTCTATGCCCAACTCAAGAGATGAGGAACAGGCAACTGCTTTCATCTTTCCCTCTTTCAAACCCTCCTCCACCGCGAACCTCGTTTCCCTCGATAAAGACCCATGATGCGTCCCTATTTTGTCCTTATCAACTTCGCCCACCATCTTTGCAAGCTTATAAGACACTCGTTCCGCACCCGACCTCGTATTCGTGAATATTAACGTGGACTCGTGTTTCTCAACTAACTCCTTTACCTTCTCATACAGTGCCGCTGTTGTATCCGTATCCTGCTTCGCTACATCGCTCTGTACAAAAATAAAATTCAACGGGACGATTACGCTCAATTCCAATTCCTTTGCAAACGAGACATCCGCAATCAAACAATCTCGCTGTTCTAATCCTTCCCCCTCTCCTTCCGATTCAGAGTACCCCACCAAAAATTTAGCCACCTCTTCTAAAGGAGAAATGGTCGCACTCATCCCTATGCGAGTGAACTCAGAAGAACAAAAATTCTGTAATCTTTCCAGTGTTATACTCAAGTGCGCACCTCTTTTTGAATCGGCAATCTCGTGTATCTCATCTACAATCACGTAATCCAGCTTTTTAAGGTGAAGCCTGAACTTAGGTGCGTTCAATATAATTGCAGCACTTTCCGGTGTCGTTATGAGAATATGTGGCGGCTTCCTCAGCATACTTTGGCGCTCTTTCTGTGTCGTATCTCCGGTTCTAACAGCCACTCGTATTCCTGTATCTACTCCCTCCTTCTCTTTCGCTATCTTCGCTATCTCATCTAACGGCTCTTCAAGGTTCCTTCTTATGTCGTTTCCAAGTGCCTTTAAAGGACTTATAAAAAGACAATAAATCCTATCCTCGAGCTTATTCGCACTGCACAACTTACAAAGATAGTTTATAATGCCCAGGAAGCAAGCAAATGTCTTTCCGCTCCCCGTAGGTGCGCATATCAAAATATTGTTCCTGTTCATTATTTCTACGATGGCGTATCTCTGCGGTGGAGTAAAATGATGATATTTTTTTCTAAACCACGCACCGATGTAAGGTTCTAATCTTTCATATATCTCCTTCTCTTTGTATTCGCGAGCAGTTCTCATTATTTAATCTTCTTAATTTATCAAATTTATTATAGAATAGATAGAAAGAACAATGGTCTTAGCAGGGAAGTTATTCCTGGTTGAAGGGGATATTGATGCCGGTTTGCCTACGATTGCTGCTAAGCTGAAGGGGTTTAAATCAGAAGATAAATTGAAGGAGAACGACAGAGATATAAGTCTGATTACCGAGATAAAGAACTTGCGCTTAATCGGGGATTCCCTGCATGGAACTTTCATCCAGGACCAGCTTCTGGAAGTCTATCATCACGGCGAGCGGGTGCACGTACCAACCACGTCCGAAGCCCCTTTTTTCTTCGTCGAACAGAAGCAAACGGGTAGAATTGTTCTGACGATTATGGAAAAGAAAGCGAGGGCTAACAATATCGCTAATCAGTTGAGCAAAATACTTTTCATCACAACGGGGAAGATAGTAGAAGTGAGGATTGAGCCTTCGCGATTTGAACGTTTTCACGAAGATAACTTCGAGGATACTAAGGTAATTTTCTTTGACGATGTAGACCTTCCGAATATCAAAAAGCTGTCTTTGTATGGCTCTGCTTTAGGAAACACATCGATGTATGCGGACCACTTGAAGCACGGGAAAATATGGTATATCGTATTGAAGTCCAAACGGCATGGAACAGTGGTTGGGGTAACAAGAAACGGTGTTGTAACAATTTTCAGCAAAGCAAAGAAAGAGGATTTTATAAATTACGTCCTGGATGAGATTATTGATCTGATTTAAAGCGGTAAAATACAATATATATGAAAGAAAGTTTCAGGCTGAAAGAAACCTTCGCATGGATAACAGCAGACGAGAGGAAGTATATAGAGATTGCAAAAGAGGAATTAAAGAAACATAGACAGGAATTGGAAAGATTCGTGCGTTGGCATCCTTATTTTCTCGTAACGCTCGAAAGTTACCAGGTAGAAGAAAAAGATAAGATGCCTGAGATAGTGAGAAAAATGACAGAATCAGCCGGAAAATTCGACATAGGACCCATGTCTGCAGTAGCAGGAACATTAGCGGAGTTCGCGGTAGAGGCAATGCGTGATGCAGGGGCAACACACGCAATAGTGGATAATGGAGGCGATATTGCGTTGATATGCGATCGCACAGTGCTTGTAGGGATATATGCAGGGGAAAGTGTCTTATCGAACAGGATTGCGCTTAGGATAAAACCCTCGACATCATTATTAGGTATATGCACGTCTTCCGGGACGGTGGGACATTCCATAAACTTTGGGAATGCGGATGCTGCAACCGTGATAAGCAATAGCGCATCTTTGTCAGATGCCGCAGCAACTGCGCTCGGCAATTCAGTATCTAATGCTCATTCCGTCACAAAAGCATTCCATTCGATCAAGCACGTAGCGGGCATAAAAGGTGCATTTGTAATATACAAAGATATGTTCGCAAGATGGGGCGAAATTCCAGACATCGTGAGAATAAAATTTTGAGCAGGTCTTAGTTAGTTAGGATTTATGATTTTTCACCACTTTTATCGCGTAATCGTGTATT
>PIXU01000196.1 GCA_003601795.1 Candidatus Methanophagales archaeon | reverse complement strand
TAGCGTCCTCATCTCTTGGCACGCAATAATAAGAATGCACGAAATAGAAATAATCGGCATCGGTAATCCCATCCAGCAGTTCTGAATGCCTATGCAGATGCAAATTGTTCCAGCCCATGTGTGGGACTCGCACATTTGCAGGTAAACGAATTACTTTTCCGGGTATCAACCCCCATCCTTTTTCTTTCCCCTCTTCACTCTCTTCAAACAAAACCTGCATACCAATGCATATTCCGAGGACTGGCACGCCTGATTCCATTATATTGAGCAACTCCCCTGTAAAAGGCTTTAAGTTCCGTATGCCGTCGTCAAATGCACCCACTCCGGGAACAATAACGCCATCTGCAGTTCTCAGACTTGCGATGTTGTCATCAGTAATTAGCATCGGGCGATCATACACTTTTTTCAACCCATTGTATATGCTGAACAGATTCCCCATTCCGTAGTCTAATATCCCAATCATTCCTATAATGTATTTGTGTTGCAGGATATAAATCAAACCATCAAATACTGCCAAATCCCAACCATAGCCCGTAGCGACTCTACTTATCCCCTATTCCCTATTTGCCTAAGTTGAGGAAATAATGATGAATTCTTCTGTCCTCGGTAAGTTCGGGATGAAAAGAAAGTGCCAACATGTTTCTTTGCTTTGCGGCTACTATGTGCCCGTTAAAAGTTGCCAACACTTCTACATTTTCCGCAGTTTGGATTATAGAAGGTGCTCTAATGAATACCGCATGAAAGGGTTCGTCAAAAATGCTCAGCTTCAGCAGCACCTCAAAAGATTCCCTTTGTCTGCCAAAAGCGTTCCTCTTTACTTTTACATCCATTAATCCGAGCAGTGGCTGTCCTGTTTTTGCAACTTCTTCGTCTCCTTCTTTCGCAAGCAATACCATTCCTGCACAGGTGCCCAATATCGGCTTTTCTTCTCCTGCCGCTTCTTTTATCTCTGGCAAGATGCCCTCCCGCTCCATTAGCCTGCCTATTGTTGTACTCTCCCCTCCTGGTATAACAATGGCATCACAGGACTTAACTAGTCCTCGATGCTTTATCTTCACCACCGCTCCTTTTTCTCGCCTCTCTGCTAAAGTCTTCTCCAATGCGATGACGTGCTCCCCTACATCTCCCTGTATCGCAATTACGCCTATTCTCATTGTCGTTGCATGCTTTCCTATCTCGTATAATTTACAAGTTCATCAAAGAACATCTGCTCGGTATCCCATGGACCAGGACTCGCCTCTGGATGATACTGCACACATTTTATGCCCAGATAATGGTTCTCGAAGCCTTCAACGGTATCATCGTTCGCATTTATCTGCGTTAGTTCTACTACGCCGTCCATCGAGTCTTTATCAACTGCAAAACCGTGATTCTGTGCCGTTATGTACACATGCCCGCTTTTGAGGTCCTTCACGGGCTGGTTCGCACCCCGATGCCCGAATTTTAGTTTATACGTGTCGCAACCAAGCGCAAGCGCTATTATCTGCAGACCGAGGCAAATACCGAAAATGGGTATCTCACCGGCGAAATTTTTTACCACTCTCATTGCGTTTTTCCCACGCTTCGGGTCACCGGGTCCGTTTGAAAGCAGCAAAGCATCGGGTTCCGAACCTCTTATCTCGGATTCCTCGGTGTTTGCTGGGAACACGAAAATGTCCAAATCCCGTTCTGCTAAGTTCTTCAGTATGTTCCTCTTCACACCCAGATCAAGTACTGCTATCCTTTTTCCTCCTTCTTTCCCTTTTATCCTGTAATATTTCTCGCACGTAACCTGCTCTATCAAATCAAGCTCTGAGATATCGGGTTGAGTTCTTGCGAGTTCTAATGCAGTCGCTTTTTCATCTTCACTGTAATCCTCTACCACTTTCAAACATGCTTTCATTGTGCCGTATTGCCTCGTCTTTATCGTCAGCATCCTCGTATCTATTTCGCTTATCGCAGGCACTCCTTCTGCTCTCAAAAATTGCTCTATACCGCGATTAATTTTATAATGCGAAGGAAAATCGCATTTCTCCCTTACCACGAGGCCTTCTACTTTTATCCCTTCCGATTGGAATTTAGCACCGCTCACACCATAATTTCCAATGAGCGGATAGGTGAGCATTAATATCTGTCCCTTATACGAAGGGTCGGTTAGAGCTTCTTCGTAACCCGTAAATGGGGTTGCAAACACGAGTTCGCCCAAAGCGGTTCCCTCCGCTCCCCAACCTTCTCCCTCTACTATTGTTCCATCTTCAAGTGCGAGAATTGCTTTCATTTCATTTTTTCATTTCGCAAAATACTCATTTATGGACTTTACTTCAATCTCTCCTCCACTCTCTTTCATCCCCAATATAGCAGATGCCGCAGCCTTCGCCGCCTGCATCGTTGTTATATACGGAATACCGAGTTCAATACAAGCCCTTCTTATCTGGGATCCGTCCTTATAGGACTGTTTATCCGTTGGCGTATTTATCACCAATTTTATCTCTTGCGAGTGCATCATTTCTATCACGTTTGGAGAGCCCTCTTGCAACTTCCTTAGTTTCTTAGCGTTAATCCCACGCTGCCTTAGATACTCCACAGTGCCTTCTGTGCCAACGATTGACAGCCCCGCTTTTTTTAATTCCTGCGCAATATCTCCTATCACCTCTCTGTCCTCTTTACATACCGAAATAAAGACCGTACTGCCCACTTTTAATGGCAGTGGATTATCAGCCGCGAGTTCGGACTTGAAAAACGCTTTATCGAACTCGTCATCTATCCCCATCACCTCGCCCGTGCTCTTCATTTCAGGTCCTAAAATGATGTCAACACCCGTAAACTTCAAAAAAGGCAATACGACTTCCTTCACTGCTACATGTCTCTGTTCTACCTCTTTAACTCCCAAATCGCGTAATTTATGCCCCAACATCACCTTAGCCGCAAGCTTTGCAAGTGGTATTCCCGTTGCTTTCGCAACATACGGGATTGTTCTACTCGACCTTGGATTCACTTCCAGCACGTAAACCACATCATCTTTAACCGCCATCTGAATATTAAGCAGCCCTTTTATCTGTAATCCGAGCGCTATTCTACGCACATAGTCCATTACCGTCTCCATAACATCCTTAGATAATGATTGCGGTGGAATAACGCAAGCAGAATCACCGGAATGAATGCCCGCCTCTTCTATGTGCTCCATTATCGCACCAATCAGGACCTCTTCGCCATCGCATACCGCATCTACGTCTATCTCAGTAGCTTTTTCCAAGAATTTGTCTATTAACACTGGCTTATCCTTTGATACACGAACTGCCTCACGCATGTATCTGACCAGTTCTTCTTCGTCATGCACTATCTCCATTGCTCGTCCACCTAACACGTAAGAGGGACGAACAAGCACGGGAAATCCTATTCTCGATACTACTTCCTTCGCACCTTCCAATGAGGTTGCATATCCACTATCCGCCTGAGGAATTCGCAGCCGAAGAAGGAAATTGCTGAATCTTTCCCTATCTTCTGCCATATCTATGTTTTTCGGATTGGTTCCCATGATTACTGTCTTGGACCCTAACCTTTCCAGTTCCTTCTTTAGCGGCACCGCTAAGTTGACCGAGGTCTGACCGCCAAACTGCACCATCACGCCATCGTAGTTCTCCTTCTCTATCACGTTCATCACGTCTTCAAGCGTCAAAGGCTCGAAGAAGAGCTTATCCGAAGTGTCGTAGTCTGTGGACACGGTCTCTGGATTGTTATTTATGATGTGCGCTTCTATTCCTTCTTCCTTCAGCGCCTTGACTGCATGCACGGTGCAATAATCAAACTCGATTCCTTGTCCAATCCTGATAGGACCCGCACCAATAATCAACACCTTCTTTCTGTTGGTGGGCTTCAATTCACACACTGATTCATAAGAGGAATAGAAATAAGGCGTTTTCGCCTCGAATTCCGCTGCACATGTGTCCACCATCTTATAGGTGGGCAAAAGACCTTCTTTTCTTCTGAGGTCGCTTATCTCCTTGCGGCTTCTCCCGGTTAGCGAAGCAATCCGCTCATCGGTGAACCCCATTCTCTTCGCTTTTCTCAAATTTTTGCCAAGATTATCCTTTAATCTCGCCTCCTGTTGCAGTATCTTATCTATCTTTTTTATGAAGAACGGGTCTATGCAGCTAAGCTCAGCTATCTCCTCTATGC
>PIXU01000195.1 GCA_003601795.1 Candidatus Methanophagales archaeon | reverse complement strand
TTTGGGTGTTGCGTTCTTCTGTGGCTTTATCGCCGCCTTTATCCCTTTATTCGCGCATAATTGGACGTTTGGACGGGAGGAGAACTCAGAATCTGCAAATAACGCTTCTATCTTCACTCTGCACCCATTTACCAGATGCTTGAATGTGGATGTTGCTCTTGAGGTGCCGTGGATCACCTTCGCACCATGGAATACATGCGTTTTAGCGTCCCAAAGGGCACTTAATTTCATTGTAACCCTCACTTTTGTCTCTTTTAATCTCACCATCCTCACATCGTAGCATGACAATGTGAAGATGGTAGCGTCAACGATCGCCGTTATCGGGCTACTCGATGTCCGCCAATATCTTCATCGCTTCCTCGAGTAACCCATCCGGTAATCTCTTTATCGCCTTATGGCAAAGTATAATGGACACCTTTTAGTCCCAGCCATCTCGTATAATCGCTTGCAGCCAGTGCTCGATAAGACAATGAGTGAAATTGCCTCACCGCGGCTAAGAGAGCGGCTTTTGCCGGTGTTATCCTCGGTGGTCTCCCCCTTCCTCTCGGCAATAGGCGTAATACCGCCTCCACTTCTCTAACAACGATGAAACAAGATTCTCAGTATTGCATCCGGCATCTCCTCGTATACCTTATCCCTCTCACGCCAGTTCTCGTTATACTTGTACTTCACTATAAAGCTACAAATAATTATTCTACACGCTCCAAAAAATCGAAAAGCTTTTATATAACATCCTCCAACTATAAAAATCAGATAATGCACCTATCGGAAAGTTTATAAAGGCTTATTTCAAAAGTTAGTCACATATCAAAAAATATTTTGAGAGATAAGGGTGGCGCCTTAAAGAAGAAAGGAGAGGGATAAAAAATGGGGAGAAGAAATAATTTTGCTCGGAAGTTCTGTGCTGGATTTGCATTGCTTATAATGGTTATGAGCGTATTCAGCGGCGCTATTTCTGCTACGGATATGGATACGAATTCGAATAATTTAGCGATTGGTGGGAGTTCTAAGGCGAAAAACATGGAATTTAACGAGTACGATTTTTTAAAGGCGACGCCTAGCACAAAAATAGATAATGGTCTCTCAATTACATCCCCTGGATATGGTGTCGATTTAAAGAATCAGACAAAAAAAGTGCATGTGGCAATAAGCAATTCTTCTGGACTTGGTAAATTTACGATGGGCGGTTATTACAATGGACAATGGCAAACGCTGTTGTATGGGTACCCAAGTTATGGTAGCACCTCATATTTAACGATTCGTGTTGAAAACGCAACAGCATCCGTGAACTACACAAACAAAAATACTATGATGGACCCGTATGTTGTTGAACCCGTACACTGGATAGCTGACGATGCTGTTTCTATGAAATGGCTTCTTCCAGACAATATCACCGTTGAGCAGAACATCCGATTAATCCAAGACTTTGCGAGGATTGCAATTAACGCTACTAATAAAGGGAGCAGCACCAAAAAAATCGGCATGAGATATTATTATGACACGATGGTTGCCGAGTCTGATAATGCACCCATATATATTCCAGGCATGGGTGTAAAAACCACAGAAGAGGAATACGTTAATCCAACATTTACCTATTGGAAGGGGTATGACCATCCCACAGTGCCTACTGTGGTATCCGAAGCAAAAATTTCAGGCGATGATGCCACTTCACCAGATAAACTTCAAATTGATAATTATGGAGGCGAACAAGCATGGGAAAACTATGTCTCCCCAGGAAGCTCTTTTTCTGATAGCGCTGTGCTAACCTATTGGAATCCATCAACTGTAGCACCGGGGCAGTCAAAACAAGTGGTAACTTATTATGGTATAGGAGCGCCCGTAGCTAAAGGTCCATTTAACGTATCAGAGATATTGGTGGACCGGATTGACGGGAACTATTGCCCGGAAGAAAATGCTACGATTAAGGTAGATGTCATAAGCATTGGAAAAACTCACGAAGGTTCAGTGAAAATAGATATCTTGGATAATGGCAATGTTCTTTATAGTAGCCCGGTTAGACCCACTGGAGTTGTTCCCGCAGATGGCGCAACTACTGTTGAATTTAACTGGACTGTAGGCATAGAGGCGTGTGGTAAGAGCCTGGACATAAAAGCTTCGCTACTTAATAGCTCTACTTTATCATTAATAGATGAAATGACGAAGTCATCTATGATAACAGTTGATCCAAGTTGCCCGGGGTGTGCTCCGAGTGCATATAAATTTGATGTCCATGTTACACCCGAAAGCGTAACAACCTCTATTGGTGGAAATGAAACCTTTAAAGTCAAGATATACAACTTAGGTCTTCTTGCAGGTAGTTTCACGATAAATGTCACTGGTCTACCGTCTGATTGGTTCAATCTTGAAAAGAATGATACGTTTTTAACAGCAGGTGAATATGAAATAATCGACCTCAATGTCCATGTGCCTGTTAGTTGCGACGTGAGTGGAAGCTATCAACTCAATGTTTCGGTTACACGCTCTGATACAGGCGAAATTAAAAGTGATTTATCTGAAATCGTTGTTGTATCGAATCCTGTCATATCAGAGTTATTGCCTTCGCAAGGCAGCCGGTTGGGCTCCTGTGATGTCCTATTCACGTGGAAGACCTTGGTTAATAGCACAACAGTGGTCTATCTTAAGTCGGAAGATGAACCTCATTATGGGGTTTATTTAGGCGATCCGGGCTTATACCATGCCGTTACAGTATATGGTCTTGAGAGAAATAAGCAATATAATTACTATGTTATGAGCAATTCTACCTGTGGGTCGTCTTCAAGCGAAGTCCGAACCTTCTTCATTGATAACGGCATCTCCTTCAGACAGAGAACTTATTCCTTCTCTATTGAGAGGGATTACAATCAGCAGATCGTGGTTTCGGTAGAGAATACGGATTCCGAGCCACACGACTTACTGGCTGCTATCACCAATCCTTATGATGATCTTTATGTTGGGTTTGTGGGAGATGGTAGCTCAGATAATATAATCCCTTTAAATCCCGGAGAAAGAAAGGATATTAAGCTGGTGGTTCACGCGCAGGACGCAACCGAGGAAGATTATATCCTCACAATGAACATCACCAGCACGGGCGCCACTGAAACCTTATTTGACTTTGCAAATATGCATATCCACGTGCACATACCCGTCATAAATTTCAGCATATCCGAGGTAAGCAGTGATCCGGTAACACTTATCAAGAAGTTTAGAGTGGACAATTACGGTGATACTCTCACTGATTTCTCAGTTTTTGCCGACGATGGTATAAAAAACAATGTTCTGTTCCAGCCATCCCTGAATCATTACAATCTTCGCAGTGGCACATCTATCGAGTTTGATGTTATTCCCATCTTTTCGTCTGAATCGCAATCACAATCAACCACCTGCACCATTTGTGCTGTTGCTGGAACGTCAGAATTGAGCGGTAATATACATGGAAAAGGTGGGGGTGTTTCTAAAAGCGCACCTGCAAACTTTAAATGTGCAGAAGGGGAGCAAGTTCGTTGCGTTACACTGAACAATGTCGGCATTCTGAGAAAAATGAATGATTGGTATTGCACAAACCGTCCTGATATAGACATGAAATTTGATTTTCCTTCTGGGTTTGCGAGTGAGAATGTAAAGAAGGCAACCCTTCGAATAAATTTCAATCCTCAAGATTATCCTGAAAAAGTAGAGCCTCATGATGTTGATGTCTATGTTAATGGACATAAAGTAGGTAGCTTATCAAACACCATTCCAAGGGGTGTTTATGAATTTGACATAAACCCCTCTTACTTAAAATATTCAAGCGCCGGTAAGGCGAATAACAAAATCGAGTTGAAGACAAGGCACATGAATAGTGGACATTATGTGATTTCTTCTGATGCAGTGATTCATATTTGTGTTGACAACTTTAAGGTCTGTGTCTGTGCTCCCAGTCAAGAAGAGGCAATCAACAGAGCTAAAAAAGTAAGTTACCTTGAACCATCTCTATCCTCGATAACGGTAAGCATATCAGAGCCAGCCGAAGGGCAGGAGGTCATGAAGGGAAAGAGAGTGAATATAAAAGTACATGTAACTGGCGATGGCTCTTCAGCAGATGACCTTGCGGTAACAGCATACTTCAGTAACGGCGATAACGATGTCATGCTTTTGAGTGTAGGTGGAGGGGATTACCAGGGACAGTGGACAGTAAATAATTCTGGCGAGCCAAATACGGGAGAGTGTACCATAACAGTGAGAGCAGTAACGTGTGAAGCGAGTGGTGAAGCAACCCGAAAGGTGAAAATCTTCTCACCCGATGCGCTAAAGGTTGAAATTTTAGACCCTCAGGATGGTTTTTGCGAGCAAAAAGACGGCGAAGTGGTAATAAAAGCAAAAGTTAACTATTATACATCGAGCACCGAT
>PIXU01000193.1 GCA_003601795.1 Candidatus Methanophagales archaeon | reverse complement strand
TGTGCTCAATGCCATGCCCTATGGGTGCTCCTTCAGGCCTATGGCATTCGTGGCAATCCATCACACCAGCAGTTCCATGCGCTGAAACCTCCAGGGAGTCATAGAAGGGCTGCATCTCATGGCACATTTTACTACAGCTCTCCGGCTTGTGCATATAGCTGGACATAGCTGCTCCAGCAACCGCAAGCACTATCACTACCACAACCAGACCAACGACAACCATCTTCTTTGTGATATTCATCTCTTTCTCTCTCCCATTTCGATGTCAAATCTTTTTGATTAGGCATATATAAAGTTTTCGATTTTTTTTTGCGAATGTTTTTTTTGCTCAAGCGCATTCTTAAATGTCATAAAGAGAAGCTGTTATGGAAACGATACTGAAGCGATTTACAAGTGGTGAAATAGGCATAGAAGAAGCGTGCAAGGAACTAAAACAGGAAAGTGTAAGGAGATTAAAAGATTTTGCAAGAATAGACGTAAACCGGCAGTACAGGACGGGCATACCTGAGATAGTCTTTGCAGAAGGTAAGAACAGCGCTGAAGTGGCGGATATAGCAATTGCACTTGCAACTGCTAAAGGTTTTGCATTGATAAGCAGGGCAAGAGGAACGGATGTAGAAGCGATAAAAAAGCGGCTGGAAGAACAAGGCGAAGCGTTTGAAACTGATTATAACGAAGTTGCGAAAACGATACGGGTGCAGAAGAAGGGATATGAGTTTGAAAAGACGGGCAAAATAGGGCTAATCGCTGCGGGAACCGCCGATTTACCGGTTGCCGAGGAAGCGAGAGTGGTTGCCGAGGCGTGCGGTTGCGAGGTGATAAAAGCGTATGACGTGGGCATTGCAGGCATACACCGGCTGGTAGAACCTCTGGAGGGAATTGTAAACGCCAATGTAGCGGCGATAATCGTGGTTGCCGGTATGGAAGGGGCATTGCCCTCCGTAGTAGCAAGTTTGGTGAACGTTCCCGTGATTGGCGTTCCTACCTCGGTGGGCTATGGGCTGGGCGGAAAAGGCGTAGCAGCGCTTCTTTCTATGCTCCAGAGCTGCTCACCTGGATTAGCGGTGGTGAATATAGACAATGGCGTTGGAGCGGGTACTTTCGCTGCAAAATGCGCGTACAGAAAAAATTGCTAAATCCTTAAAATTCACCGCAGAGCACACGGAGAACGCAAAGGCACAAGAAAAAATAAATTAGGGACGCAGATTAACGCTTCTGAGCTCTGCCCACATCCCCGCAAGCTCTGAAAGGGCTTAATTAACACAGATGATAAGAATCAACAAACACGATGAAACTAAAATAAATCAGCGTAAATCTGTGTAATCTTGTGGTTATTTTATTTTTCGGAATGCCTACATTTTATCGTCACGCATCAACCGCCTCACTTCTTCCATATCGCTGGTTTGACCAAGCACCCACATTAACTTTACCAGCGCGGTTTCTGGTATTATATCCTCGCTCTCTATTATTCCCGCACGAAGTAAATCGCGACCTGTATCGTAAACTCTACCGCAGATTGTCCCGTATAAGCATTGCGAAGTCATCACGACGGGTATACCCTGTTTTATTGCTCTTGCCACGCCGGGAATCCATTCCGCAGATACATGCCCTAATCCGGTTCCCTCTAAAACAATGCCCTTGTATCCCTGCTGCGCTACGAAGAAATCGAGTATTGCGGGGTCAGCACCGGGATAGAACTTTATAAGGCAGCATTTGTCCTCGAGCTTGTCGCTCAGCTCTAATTCCTTCTCACCTCGCTTTGTATACGCAGAGAAGAACTCAAACCGTATTTTATTTATGTCGGTTGCATCATAAATCACCTTTCCTATTGGCGTATCGTTTATTGATTGAAAAGCGTCGCGTGCCGAAGTATGCATCTTCCTCACCTTCGTACCCCGGTGAATGAGACAGAAATTGTCGGAGGTGCTGCCGTGCATTACTACCACTACTTCCGCAAGGTCGCTGCATGCAACTTTCGCGGCACATATCGTGTTCATTGCGGCATCGCTGGATGGGCGGTCTGAACTGCGCTGCGACCCGACAAGAACAACAGGCACGGGCGTTTGCACCATAAAAGATAGCGCTGCGGCAGTATAACCCATTGTATCCGTACCGTGCGTAACGATTATACCTTCTGCACCGTTTTTTATCTCGTTATAGACCTCCGCGGCGAGTTTACGCCAGTATTCGGCACGCATATTCTCACTGAGTATGCTGTAAATCACTTTTCCTTTGATGTTCGCTATTTGCCCTAATTCCGGGATTGCCTCAAGTATGTCTTCGGTAGAGAATTGAGGAGAAACCGCACCGGTGCGGTAATCCACCTTAGAGGCAATTGTGCCGCCGGTAGAGAGAATGGACAGCGTGGGTAAACCCTCTTTTACTTTCCTTTTTCGCGTCTCTTCCCCTTCCTCTGCGCCTTCTTTCGCTTCTTTTTCTGTTTTTAGCCTTCCTCCTCTCTCTATAACTTCTATTTCCACATTTTCTTGTCGTATACCAATATTGTAGCCACTATCGAGTTTTATAACCACGTTTCTTGTGGCTGACGGCATAACAACGCCTTCATAAACGACAACACCGCTATCGGTCCTCTTCTTCTTTATCCTTATGCGGTCGCCTTCAACAAAGCTGTTGTTTCTTTGCATCAACAAAATATCTCAGATGAAAAGATAAAAATAATCCCTATTTCATCTCCTTTAATATTTCTCCAATTTTTGTTTCGTAATCTAATATATATCGCGATGCCTCGCGAGCTAAACGTAATTTCGTATCACGCGAAAGTTCGCCTTTTTCGAGCTCCTTGATTATCGCATCGTATCTCGCCGGATTCACGATAACTGCAACGTTTTCAAAATTCTTTATCCCTGAGCGAAGCAATGCAACACCGCCGATGTCCATGTCATTAAGCGCGTTTTTGGTTGCCAAACCCAAATCCGAATCTAAATCCATGGGTATTAGGTTTACAGCAACGATTCCTATCTCCGCAGTTGCGATTCCAGCATGAATGCGTGGATGCAGGGTCTTTATTTTACCGCCGAGCATCTCTTGAACTCCTGTAAACGCGGATACTTTTGTCACGGGTATTCCGCTTTTTAAAATCGGTCTTGCGGTGCCTTCAGTTGCAATTATCTCTATTCCAAGCTCATTCAGTGCTCGTGCAAATTCTATCACGTTATCCTTGTTGAATACGCTTATTAAGGCTTTCATCTCTTTATCCTCCCTTCAAGCCACCCTACCTTTACTCCCGCCTTTTCCTTTTTAGGTTTTTCGTCAAACTCAGGGGCATACGGTCTTATGTCTGTATCTTTTAAGCCGCTCCCATATTCCATGAAAACCTCTATTTCACAAACCTCTTCGGATGATGAACTCTGATACGGCACTTCTTTTGTCCTTTTGTAAGGCGTGTGAATCGCACCAATTTGCTTCAATTGCCTTTTAAATTAAAATAGAAAGCTACAAAAGTTAATAAAGTTAAAAAACGAAATAACTATCGTAACAATCTTAATTCCTTTATATTAGCAATCCCAGCCATTCAAACACTCCTATCATCTTTAATGCTACATAAAACATCACAGCGATAAAAATGTATCTTAGCTGCGTTGCAGGAAGATTGTGAGTGGTTCTCGCACCTATCTGAGCTACGGGAATGCTTGTCATTGCAAGACAAGCCCATGCAAGCAGATTGACGTATCCGGTGGAATAAGGGGGCAGATTTGGAACAGAGAGCCCATTTATTAAATAACCGATAGAACCTGCAATGCTTGTAAATATCATCATTGACAGCGATGTTCCCACTGCGTGATGCATTTTGAATTTTAAAGCCATTGCGAGCACAGGAACGGTGATGATTCCACCGCCAAGTCCAAGCATTCCACAGAGAATACCAATGGAAAACCCCCAGCAAGCCCAGAGCAGAGGCTTTTCTTTAGGGGCTTCCTCTGTCTTTTGTGGCTTCCATGCCAGCATTCTTAGCGCGCCAAGACCGATTACGAGCCCAAATGCGGGCTTTAATATCCCTTCGCTGAGAAGCTGTGAAGTGATTGTAGCGCCTATAAGTGCTCCAATCGCTCCAAAAACACCTAAGATAATCCCAGCTTTCCACCATACCGCTTCCTTTTTTGTATGCGCCCACGCCCCGCTGATTGCGGTTGGAAACACGACAAGGAGGTTAGAGCCAAATGCGAGTTTCAACGCAATGTCTCCATAACCCATCTCCTTGAATACAAAGAACGTCACGGGCACCATGATAAAGCATCCACCAACGCCGAGAAGCCCTTCCGCAAATCCAACTGCCACACCTGTCAGTGCTAAAACGATTATTACCGTTAGAAGTTCCATGATTTTCTCCTTTTCAAATTGTTTTTTCTTTTCTACAAAGCTTCTTTGATGAATGTTCTCTTAAAACGTTTAAAGAAAAAGCGTAATATATGGAACTAATAGTACTGCGATTAGGGCACCGCCCGGAAAGGGACAAACGAATAACCACGCATGTCGGATTAGTTGGACGCGCATTAGGTGCGAAAGGCATGCTGCTCGCTGCTGATGATAAGGGCATAGAGCGAAGCATAAAAGAAGTAACAACGAGATGGGGTGGTGATTTCTTTGTGCAAACAGGTGTGAAATGGAGAGATGAAGTAAAGAGCTGGAAGCGAGAAGGAGGAAAAGTATGTCATCTCACGATGTACGGTGAGAACATTCTTGACGTGATAGCCGAAATAAGAGAAGAAGCGAAAAGAGAAAAAGCTCGTATAATGGTTGTAGTAGGTGCTGAGAAGGTTCCCTACGACGTTTTCGATGCGGCGGACTGGAACGTTGCAGTATCAAATCAGCCGCACTCGGAAATAGCAGCACTGGCGTTATTCCTCGATTATTTGCAGCAAGGCGAAGAACTAAACGCTAAGTTTGAACATGCCGAACTGGAGATAGTGCCAAGAAGGAAGGGGAAAGAGGTAGTGGTAAAGTTGAAAAAGAAAAAAGGAGCAAAAATAAAATGAAAAGATATAAAATCGCGGTAATTCAGGGCGATGGTATAGGAGCAGAGATAATAAGCGAAGGTAAAAAGGTGCTTGAAGCGGTTTCCGACCTCGATAGGTTTGAACTCGACTGGATAGAATATCCGCACGGTGCAGAGCATTACTTGAAGACCGGGGAGTTAATCGGTGAGGATACGCTAAAAGAGCTGGAACGGAGTGATGCGATATATTTCGGGAGCATAGGCGACCCGCGGGTAGAGCCGGGTGTTTTAGAACAAGGGATTTTGCTTACTATGCGGTTCTATTTTGACCAGTACGTGAATCTGAGACCGGTGAAACTGCTGGAAGGCGTCAACACGCCGCTGGCTGGTAAGGGTCCGGAAGACATAGATTTCAGTGTTGTGAGGGAGAACACCGAGGATTTCTATGTCGGTATTGGCGGCAGGATGAAGGGAAAAGGTAAAGGTAAAAAGAGAGAGGAGCTGGAGATCGTAAGGAAACTTTATAATATTAAGTTCGGGCTGGATATCGAGTCCGATGCAGACGAACTAGCATATCAAATCGGTGTCGTGACGAGAGAGGGCTGCGAGCGAGTTATGAGATTTGCATTTGAGCTTGCGAAGGAGAAAGGCAAGAAAAAGGTGACGAGTGTGGACAAGGCGAACGTGCTAACGCATGCCTACGGGTTCTGGAGGGAGGTATTTAACGACGTTGCACGGGGATATCCGGGGATATATACCGAGTTTAATTTCGTGGATGCGATATGCATGTGGTTCGTTAAGAATCCCGAATGGTATCAGGTCGTGGTTACGCCAAACATGTTTGGCGACATTATTACCGACCTCGGTGCAATGATTCAAGGCGGTCTGGGGCTCGCACCGGGAGCGAACATAAATCCTGATGGCGTTTCCATGTTCGAGCCGATTCACGGCTCTGCACCGAAATATAAAGGTAAAGGCGTTTCAAACCCGATAGCCACGATTTGGGCGGGTGCTATGCTTCTGGAGAATATTGGTGAGAAAAGTGCATCACAAAAAGTGTTAAACGCGATTGAAACGGTCTTGAGGAAGGGAAAGGTGAGAACGTACGACCTTGGAGGTAAATCAAAGACCGGCGAAGTGGGTGATGCAATTGTCCGGGAAGTTGGAGAGTAAGGGATGAGGCAAATTAGCGGTTTAGAGGTTTAGCGGATTGGTGGTTTAGCGGTTTTAAGGTTTTTTGTAGCACCTCTTTCTCCTCCATCCTTAACTATTTTTGAGTTAATATTTTGCTAAACTGGATTCACCGCGGAGCACACGGAGACCGCAAAGGCACTAGAAAGCCTAAGCAGTGATTGGAACCGTCTAAAAACTCTGCGTACTCTGCGCTCTCCGCGGTGATACATCGCTTGATTTTTAGACTGTGCCTCCCTCAGAAAGAATGTCCGCTGCGATTTGTTCAAGCTTGCTTATTTCGCGTTTCCTGAAACCGATGAAAACACCGCCGAATTTGCCACCCACTAAGGTTTTTGTCTTTTCGCCGCGTTGGAGCACTTTATTGAGTAATGGATGTAGGATTTGCACTTTGTCCCTTTTTGAAGTTATAATCAGTATCCCGTTTTCAATTCCTACAATCCAGTTAGATGTCTTTGCTTTAGGCGGGATGATGCGGTTAAGTGTGGGATGCTCGATGTCAAGATGCGTCACGGTAGCTCTTGAATAACCCTTTAGATGGATATAAACATGCGCATTGGGTAGTTCTTCTGCGTTGAGGTGAACTTTTGCATTCAGTGGCAGTTTGCCTTCTGCGGGGCCGGTCATAGTTACTAATTACCAATACTAACTTGACTTTGTCACATTTTAAATTTATCGCAGAGAACGCTGAGTTCGCAGAGAAAATATGATGGGTAAATTTACGAATTACGAATTACGAATGGACAATTATGAATTACTTTGGCTCGTGATTCGTGATTGAAGATATATCCTCTGCGTTCTCCGTGAACTATGCGGTTAATCTGACAATGTCGAGCTACTCTTCCACAACAATCGCCGCAGAAGGATATCCTATACCCGTGGGAGTCACGCAAACGTTCTTCCCTTCTATCTCGCCTTTATACGTAACGAATCCCCTCTGTTCCGTTACCTTCTCGTAAGACGAGAATTTC
>PIXU01000192.1 GCA_003601795.1 Candidatus Methanophagales archaeon | reverse complement strand
CCGGGACCCATACCGCGTATGTTCCCGCTGAACGCATCCACCAGCAAATCTTGCCCCGCACCGTGCAACTTGAGCTCCTTAGCCACCTCTGTCGCCGCTTCAAACGTATCCCACGCCAGTCCATGTATCTCCTCCGAATCCACTCCTTTCCGATGGCTCATCAGCAACTGCAGGTCGTCACCAGCATTCAAGACATGATAATCCACAAGCAACCCTTCTTTCTTCGCGCGCTCCATCTGCTCCCTCGCCTTCTCCTTTAACTCCGGGCGCACAGTCGAATGCCCGGGAAATCCACCCACATCTGCTTTTATCAAACTTACGGTTATTTTTTCCATTTTCTTCCACTCCTATTCTTCTTCTTCGTTATTTCCACCACTCAACTCTTCAAACGTATAGTAATTATAATTAGGATTTCCGTTTGTTCAGACACACCGCCATCAAGGCTTTTCAGCCGCGAATATACGTTGTGCTTGTTCATCCCTGCGTATATGTTCCCGCTTTATCATATCCCCACGCTGGAAATACTCCTCTGCTTTCTCCTCATCCCCTATAATCCTGTAAACCTGCCCAAGATTGTAGCAAGCTGATATACCTTCGTCCATTAGATAAGTCCTGAGATTCAGTGCTGCGTTAAAGAATCCTATTGCCATTTCATGTTGTTCTAAACTTGCATAAGCAGTTCCACAATCGTTACATGCCTTTGCCAGCGTTGGAAGAATCGGCTCCTTCTTCACTATCTCCCTGTAAACTTCTATTGCTTCTTCATATTTCCCTTCCACCAGATATTCTTCTCCGAGTAGAAGTAAATCTTCTGCGGTCTTCCCTTCCCACATTTTCCCTTCTTCGTTTTTTACTTCCATATGATTACAATAAATTATAATCATATTAATTGATTTGCACTTGCATTTTTCATTGCCCCGTCAGGCGATTTCACCCCAGCTTCCCTGCATCTTCTCTCACTTGCATTCTCACCTGCTTATGTATTTTTATTATCTCTTCTTTTTCTATTTCGTCTGCACGCTCGATATTATGGAAATAAGGAAAAGATTTTCTTTGTTTCATAATAAAATCCCTTATATCCGCTGTAATACAGTTATCAGGAATATCAAAGGGACTTCTTTCAAACTCCTCCCGGTTTTCTTCCCAGTTTGTCGTCACTGCCATCACTTCCTCTTTCCTTCCTCTCACAAAGGCATCGCATAATATGTGAAGGAATCTTATATCAACAGATGCGAGTCCTACATTAGCATAGGGAACTGCATATTCGTTACCATTAAAAACAACTGAGATTCCACCATGTGTTGCAACCTCATTTAGCATCTTGTAATCAGTAATGCTGTCGCCTACTGCGATTACATCGCTTAGCATCACTCCTTTCTTCTTCGCTATCTGTCGCACTGCCTTCGCCTTCCTTTCTCCTCCTACTACCCTTGTCGAAAAAATATCATAGCCGAGAGCGCGAAGTTGCGAGAAAAAGAAATCATCTAAGCGATTTACCATCCGTTCCGTATTCTCAATATCAGAATAAAGATCAATTATGTCTTCTTCCGCTTTTTTTATTGTATCTAAAAACCTCTTTGGTATAGCGTCGCGAAGCGTTTTTGAAAGGCTTGTGCAGATAATATTGCTCTCAGGAACTACACCCAGTTTGCGACCTATATTATAAGCGTGCTGCTCGTAACTCGTGGATATGATGTAGATGTCCCAATTCTCAGCCTGTAACTTCCCAAATAAATATTCTGCTCCTTCCACAATTCTTGCGCGCTCAGATACCCTCTTTATGTCATCTTCCGTTATGCCATGCAACAAGAAGAAAGGTACGATCAAGGCAAGGGTATCGCCGGGCTCGTAGCCTTCCCTGCCCTCGAGAGATATAATATCATCGTATTTGCTTATAACCTCGAAGATAATCGCGCCTTCTTTTCCTATGAGCTTCATCACCTCATAAGCATTATCCTGTGGCGATAAAGGTCCTTCAAGGTCGAAAAATATTGTTTTCTCCACCTCATGCCCCTTCTCGACTGCTATCATTTTCCTGATGTATAAGTTTTTATTTTATTGCAGGTATAGAAAGTTTAAATATGGGTGCCCTAATAATGTTAGAGTATGCTTAGTAGAAAAGCGGAAGACTATCTTGAAGCGATTCTGCGTATCGCGAAAATGAAAGGATACGCGCGGATAAAGGATATTGCACTTGCTTTAGGTGTTACGCCATCAAGCGTTGTGGAGATGGTAAAGAGGCTGAATGATGGGGGTTTCGTTGAATATCGAAAATACGATGGCGTGACTCTAACACCAAAAGGAGAAGAAATAGGAAAAGCAGTATGGGGGCGACATACTACGATAAGGTCGTTCTTGGAAATAATAAAAGTGCCAGAAGATATAGCAAACAAAGATGCGTGCATCATCGAGCACGAATTGCATGCGAAAACAATAGAGCAGGTAAAGAATTTAGTGAATTTTGTAAAATCTGCGCCTGATTATCCGCAGTGGCTGGAACACTTTGAGATATTCTGCAGGACTGGGGTGCATCCCTGCGAGGAGGAGAAGCGAAAAGAGAGAGTGCATCGGTTATCTAGCTAAACCCCAACTTATTTAGGTTTTACAGACAAAATCGAACCTTTTTAGGGGACATTATTTATGTACCTAACATCCATATTCCAAATAAGTTAGGGCAACCTAAATCTTTAGAGGGTGAGTAATGGTATGGACGCGATGGAACTCACGAGACTGATGAAGGAGCTGATAAGGCTGCTTCAGAATACACCCGGAGGGGAGGAAGGCGACCTGGACGAAAGGGTTGAGAAGATAAAACGTGAGTTAGGCTCGTGGTTTAGTGAAGGTTATCAGCTTTATCAAGGTTCGTAGAAAGCGAGGAAAGAATGGCAGAGGGAAAAGGAAGAAGGAATGGAAACGGAAACGGAAACGGAAGGAGAAGGATATGGGAATTTCAGTCTTTTACAATCTGCCGACTTCTGGGGTTAAGTTTAAACGAGAAGGGGCTGAAGAGAATATTTAAGGATTTGAAACTTAAGCACGGCAACCTGCTTTCAGCAGAATTTGAAATGCATCAGGAGTTGGTGCAGATATGCCAGACACAAAATCAGCATGCCAAGCGAGTAGAAAAGATACTGGAAAAGCAATTTGCACCATATAAGAAACGTGCAGGAATTTCTGATCCAGAAAAAATATGCGAGTTTTTGGAAGGAAAAGAGGGAGCAGAAAGCATCTTAAAGGACGTCCCGCTCTCTGCTCTTATCTGGTTCGCAGCACGTAATGGAAATAGGGGCGAAAATAAAGGCAAAGCAATCGAGAAGAGGATTTTCACTGCCGTACACATGAAAGAGCATCAAGCATTGCGGTTTTGCGATGACCTTTCCCGTAAATTGCCGGGAGGTAAAGCGGCGGAAGATGTAGTGGATGAGCTAAGAACAGCTTTAGAATCAAATGAAAGGCTACTGCGTAATTGTAAAAGGTTAGATCAGAAGAAAGAGGAGCTAATTTCAGAGCGTGAAGCAATTAAGGCTGATAAAATCCAGCTTGTTCAAGAATTGGAAGCGCAAAAACGATTGAATGAGAGATTAAGAAAAAAGATAGAGGAATTGGGAGGAGAAGCGGCGTTTGAACAAATCGAGGCGATGAAAGCGGAAATGGAACTCCTAAGAGAAGAGATAAAAAGGCTGAATAAAGAAAACACAGAGTTGATCAAGATGTCTGCCACGGCGGCATCTAATTTTAATTTTACCAGAAGAAAAGGGATGAAGATGGCAGAGGCGACTGGGGATAATCTTGCAGCTTCTGCTTGCAACTGTAATGATAATAGCGAATTGGGCAAGGGAATGAAAATAGGACCCCTGCTTAAAGGCGTGAGAGTGGCTTATGTCGGCGGAGTAGAATCGCTTGAGTCGTGCTATAAAGAAATGGCGGAATCTTTTGGTTGTCTTTTCTGTTATCACTGTGGGCACTGCGAGAGAGGGAAACGAGCGATAGAAAGTCTTGTAGAAAAAAATGACGTGATATTTTGCCCGGTGGACATAAATAGCCACAACGCTTGCCGAATGATTAAAGAAGCATGTAAACAAAGGAGTAAACCATACTATTTTCTCCGCAGTTCTGGTTTGAGCGCGCTTAAGAAGGGATTGGTGAATTTTGCATCCCAAGTTTGTATTTAGTTTATATTTAATAAGAAGCAAATAAAGTACAGAACATAAAGGATGAAGAGAAGGAGGTAGAACGATAAGATGGAATACATATATGCTGCATTGCTCTTGCATAATGCGGGTAAAGAGGTCACAGAGGAGGGAATAACAGCAATAATGGAGGCTGCGGGGATTGCAGCAGATAAGGGAAGAATAAAAGCATTGATATCTGCGCTTGGCGATGTCAACATAGATGAGGCGATGGCGCAAGCCCAGCCTGCTTACGCTCCTGCGGCGGCGGTGGCACCGGTGCCAACAGCGATGCCAGGTCAGGCGCCTCCGGAAGCAGTGGAAACAAAAAAGGAAGAAAAGAAAGAGAAGAAGGAAGAAGAGGAGAAGGGAGAAGAGACAGGGATGGAAGGGCTTGCTTCACTTTTTGGGAGTTAAAACACTTAAGGCGACGGCGAAGCCGTTCAAAAGAAAGAACTTTGCCGAGAAATCAAGTGCAATTCTTTCGTAACTTTTTATTTTTAAAAGAGCAGTTTTGCTCCGGTAGTGTAGCGCGGCCAATCATTTCGGCCTTTCGAGCCGAGGACTCGGGTTCAAATCCCGACCGGAGCATTATTTTACTGGTAAATTTATATGTAACCTCGCACCTTAAATAGCCCTCTCTTTTATGGTCTCGGTCTTCTTTCTTTTTTCGCCTTCCATCTTTCGCACCATAATCTACCTATCTCCCCTCTCACGAGATGGTCAAGGCATGGAAAAAGCGAGCGGAAGGGCAGGGCATTTCTTGGTATCGACCCTAGAGAAAGTTTTTATGAATATATGGAGTTTGAGGAATGCATCGTAAAAAATCCAGTGTTAGCGGTGAGAAAGAGATACATAAGGCATTATAGAGACAGCGATTCTTCGGGAAAGCTCATATCTCATATCTTTTGAAGAAATGAAGCTACTCATCAATTCTGTTCTCGATGCAAGGGATAAGGCGATAATAACACTTCTTTATCAGAGGATAACGAAATTCGGAAGGACATGTTTCTTTGGCAATTCGGTAGAGAAGCGTAAAGAAGAATTTGAGGAAATTAGGAAAACAGAAGAGGATGAACGAGAGATAGAGAAGTTGAAAAGGCAGCCTGATGTATATAAGAAGCTCATAAGCTCTATCGCTCCCTCCATTTATGGATATTCAGAGATAAAAGAAGCTATACTTCTGCAATTGTTCGGCGACGACCCTGGAATTGGGAAATCAAACCTGCTTTCTCATATATTGAAATTAGCACCTCGTGGATTATATGCCGCGAGGAGCAGTAGCAGTGGTGTCGGGCTTACCGCAGCTGCCGTTCGAGTAAGAAATGTTGAGACACTAAGTGAAATGAAAATCGCTTACGTCTATGATGCCGTCTGTGGGGCTCCGCCCCACGACTCCGCAAGTCCTGTAAGGGCTTAGTAAAAACCTTGACTAAAATATTCCTATACCCTTTCTTAGCACAGGTTCTTTTCTTTCAAACTTTAGGAAAGTTTAATCAAAATGCTTCGCAGAAAGAAAGTAATCGGAGTCATCATCAATTCAATCAAACAATAAAGCCATTTGAGGGAATCGTAGTGGATGAGCATTCTACCGAATGATAGGATGATGGAAAGTTATATATAACCCTTACGTAGCAAAGATATATATAACCTATCATTACGAGTTTTATAGGCTACGCTAATATGAATTTACGTCATATCGCAATCAATCCATTTTCCATGTGGGGATGGATAAATGCACGGAAACTGCACCCGCTTTGTAAGGGAATTGAGATATGAAGAAGTTATTGTATACGCGTGAATACGATGAAAAAATCAAAGCTCTTATCCATGAACGCCCTGAAGACCTATGTTTGCACTTCAATACCTGGTCTGTAAGGAAATTGTAAGGATTCCCGATAAGCTATCGGACAGTACATCGGCGTTTGAAAGAAGCTAAAATTACTTTGAAGAAAGCACAGAAATGGATGGAGAGCAAAGATCCCAAATTTTACGATAAAAAAACGTATCGATGAATTAAGAGCCAAACGTCCAAGAAAAGGTAAAGTTGTGTCTTTCGACGAAAAAGGGACGATAGCGGTGAAACATTATGGGGGAAAGATGTACGCCGAAAAAGTACCAAAGGTAGAAGCCAAACAGAACGTCAGAGGGGTATTCGAGATGCTATGTGCATACGATATCCACACCCACGAGGTGATGTACGAATTTTACGACCACAAATCGCATGTAGAAGTCGCTGATATATTGACCAAATTAAAGCAGGGGAATAAGCATTATCGATTGTACGTAATATTGGATTGTTGGTCTGCTCACATCACTAAAAAACTCCCAGAATTGTTGAACGGACAGGCGATAGAACTTGTTTATTTACCTACGAATGCCTCCTGGATGAACGATGTCGAAAGGGTATTTGCTGATATTGAAAAGAACGTCCTGGCGAATTCAAATAGCCCAACAACTGAGCATTTGTAAGAGCGAATTTCAAATTACTTAGAGGTGGAATATCCAAAGAAAATATGATCTACTATTTATGTCACGATATAGTTAACTTAGTGTCTACTTTTGGGGGTGCACCCCAACTTAATAGTGTGGAAACTTTAGGTTCTTAGTAGGTGTAGTGATGTAAAACATGGTTTCAGAAGAACTTAATAGTGTGGAAAAGCCAATACCGCGAGCTCGTGTCGCCATTGTTTTCAACAGTTTCAGAAGGACTTAATAGTGTGGAAACGTGGCTCTACATACCCAATAGGTGTGTTTCTGCTTTCTGCAAGTTTTATCATGGTTCTTAAACAGGGGGACCCTATAAACTGGGCTTTTAGTGCAGTATCCGGGCTACTTGGGGGTGTGTTTTACCCGATAACTGTTCTGCCTCAATGGCTTCAAATGTTCTCTCATATTTTACCGATTACCTATTCGTTAAGGGCTATGAGGCATGCTTTATTGCAGGGCTATACTTTG
>PIXU01000190.1 GCA_003601795.1 Candidatus Methanophagales archaeon | reverse complement strand
CTTCACGAGCTAAAAATTCTCCTCGGTCACATGCCGAGATCGAAAGGAATATTTCCGGATTATTATGTTATATCGCAATGCCAAGAAAATATCTTTAATAAATTTATGCTAATATGACATTGTCAAAATAAAAATAGGATAGAATAAAATGGAAAGCGAAAGAATAAAAATTGGGAAAGTAGTGTTATTTGGGATTTTATTGTTGGCGCTGGTATTCGTAAGTGTTGGTTGTGCAAATGGAGCTATAACACCGAGAGCTTGGGAACGAACCTTTGGAGGCGATGGTTATGATTTGGCATATTCTGTTCTTGAGACCTCGGACGGTGGCTACCTCTTTGCTGGAAAAACGTCATCTTACGGGGCGGGATACGATGATGCTTGGTTGATAAAAACTGATTCTAACGGTACCGAGCAATGGAATAAGACCTATGGTGGCGTTGGTTATGATGGGGCTTATTCCGTCCTCCAAGCTTCCGACGGTGGCTACGTTTTTGCTGGCTATCTTGCTGATGATGCATGGTTAGTAAAGACAGATTCCTACGGTACCGAGCAGTGGAATAAGACCTACGGAGGCATATATGGGGATAGTGCTAAATCACTTATAAAGACCTCTGATAGTGGTTATATCTTTGCAGGTTATACTAATTCGTACAGTTTTGGTAAACCTGATTTCTGGGTAGTGAGGACTGATTCTAACGGTACAGAGCTATGGAATAAGACTTATGGAGGTACAAGTTTTGATTACGCGAATGCAGTCCAGAAGACCTCAGATGGTGGCTATATCATCGCTGGATCGACGCGTTCGTATGGCGCTGGTAGTTATGATGCGTGGTTGATAAAAGAAAAAACAGAGCTTCCTGTCTGCAATATTAACACGGGAAAGAACTACTCAAAGATTCAAGATGCAATTGATGACTCGGAGACAAAAGAGCGGCACATTATTGCTGTGGATGCAGGGACGTATTTTGAGCATGTGGTTGTGTATAAGTCGATAACTCTTAGGGGCGTTAATATCCCTGTTCTAAATGCTGGTGGAATCGGCAGTGCAATTACAGTAACCGCGAACGGTTGTATTATAGAAGGATTTAATGTAACAGGAAGCGGTTCTAACTATGCGGACGCTGGTATCAAAGTGAATTCAAATAACAACGAAATCAAAAATAATATTGCATATTTGAACAATAATTACGGCATATATTTAAGTGGTTCATCAGATAGCCTTCTTGCAAACAATACGGCTCTTAAGAATTACTATGGAATACGTCTTGATAATTCTTTCAATAATATTCTCACAAATAACGCTGCTAACTTTAACGATTATGGCATAGATTTAGCCTTTTCGTCAAATAACACTCTTTTTATAACTCTGCCAATTCAAACAACATACGTGGAATTAGAATCTGGGGAATAGAATTCGGGGGAACTGGAAAAATCTATTTTGATAACGTAGCAGATACCACAAATAAAGTGAATGGAATGTCAATTTATTATTACTTTGACAAACAGAATCAGGTATTGGATGGTTTGGATACGACTCATTTAACATTAGCGTATTGTACGGGATTTATGGTAAAAAACTGCAATGTTCTTAATGGTGATGGTATTAATTTGTGGTATTCATCTAAAAATACAGTTACCAATAATATTGTTTCGAGCAATGATGATAATATATTGCTAAAGTACTCACCTGACAATATTATTATTAATAACAACGTATCAGATGGCTGGTCTGGCATCTGCTTATATTCTTCGTCCAACAACACACTCACGAATAACGATGTTTTCAATAACAAATATGGCATATATTCGAGATTATCTAATGACAATTTTCTTACAAATAACACCATAAACTCAAATGTTGACTACGGTGTCTACTTGGATTCTTCGGGCAACAACCTCATCTATAACAATTACTTCAACAATACAAATAACGCTTATGACGATGGAAACAACATCTGGAACATAACAAAGACTGCTGGAACGAATATCATTGGCGGACCTTATCTTGGCGGCAATTATTGGAGCGATTATGCTGGCGAGGATTTGGATGGCGATGAACTTGGAGATACTTTGATACCATACAATTCTTCAGGGAATATAACGAATGGTGGGGATTATCTACCGCTTGTAAAACCTGTTGCACCTTCTGTCTTTGACACTGGACAATCCGAAAATCCTTACCCAAGCATAATGGGAACACATAAAGGCGAAATCAGACCTTCGGCTAACATCAGCATTAGCAAATTGTATACCTATCCATGTGCTGGAACAGGTGGACACGCCGAGTCTATAAAATTATACGAAAACGACACATTGATAGCAAGTGGCGCATGGAGCGGATACCATGGCGACTACCATAACATAACCATTACTCCATCTGTTACCTTGCAGGCGGGGCACACGTATAATTATACAATTGTTACAGGCTCTTATCCGCAGATAATACATGCGAAAAGCAAGGTCGTAACAGGAGGAACAATTACTTGCACTTCGTTCATGGATGCAAATGGGAAAACATACACAGATTGGATTCCAGCTATTAGATTGGAGTGATAAGCCTGTAAAAAGAGTGTAAGAGGAGGAGAGAGAAATCAACGACAGGGATGCACCCGATTTTAATCGGGTGTGGAGCGGATGGGGCTTTTATAAGCAATGAAATGATTAAGGAGATATGAAATGGTAAGGAACGAGAGAGAAATTAAAGAACTTAAAGAAGAACTATTAAAGATCACAGGTTTTATAGCAGACTTTGGTACAGACAGAGAGTTTAACGACGAAGATGTTAAATTTTCAACCGACGTTACAGATGCTTTATCATGGGTTTTAGAAGAAATATCAACTGAACATTTTAGAAGCAATGCTTATCTCAACATAGCCAATCTAAAAAAGCTTGCTGAAAAGATAGAAAAAAGAACAGGGAGGAAGCTAGAGGACTATGAATAATTTACGGCAAGAATGAGCGGCTGAGGCTAAAGATATGGGAATTATAGCATAAAATATGATATAAGAGGCGAATAAAGATGAAAAATATCTGGAAAGGTTTGATAAGTTTGTTTGTTCTTCTATTAGGATTCGCTCTTTGGATCGCAGGGAGCATATTTGAGGGCATAGCAGGAGCTTTTGGAGAATCAAATCCCCTAACAAAAGGTGCAATGGGCATTGTTTTTCTTTTAATCTTTCTTGGACCAATAATATTTTGGATTGTTCTACCTCTAAAGGATAGATGGTATGAAAAACACAGAAAGCGATTTGCCATTATTTTAATACCTATTGTCTTGTTTGTTTTGCTCATACTTTCTGCTATTGTGCCTACTATTATGGTTGGACCGTCATCAAAAGAACAAAAGGGGCAAATCGAAAGTTTAGCATATATTATTGAGCTTCGTAGAATAAAAGGAACAATCACAACTCCAGTCCGGCATATTGGAAGAATGAGCGCAGCAATGACGTCTGCGTACGCATCTTCCCCAGTGAGGTGGTGACCGCCTGATGGAGATCATCCACATCCTCAGGGATAAAGTTGGACAAGTCGCTATACTTGCTGTGATTCCAGACCATTTCGACCGGGTTCAGATCAGGGGCGTAAGCGGGCAGCCATTCCACT
>PIXU01000191.1 GCA_003601795.1 Candidatus Methanophagales archaeon | reverse complement strand
TTCGTCTTTATGTGTCCGTATCCAGTTCCTTAATTCTCCTGCCGACATTTTGAATCCTTATCCCTGCGATTAATTTGTTAGCTATATTTTACTCTGGTTCTCTCTAATATGTAAATATACTATTTTATGTTCATATCCAATAATGGATATAACATATCCCAAGGAAACGGGAATACGAATATATTTAAGGGAAAAGGATGTCTAAGGGCGGTCTCGCAAAAAATCCTTTTCTTTCCGCCATTCTGTAGAGTTCGTCGTGTGCTTTTACAATGGCTTCGGGCATTTCATACGTGTATTTATTCACGTACATCAGTGCGAATTTCTTGACCAGCTCTTTATCCGCACCTCTTGAATATTTCATTGCATATTGCAACGCTTCTTCTATGTTTTCCAGCGCATACTGAATGCTTTCTCGCATAAGCACAAGAAATTCACGTTGCGTCACTTCAGGAATATCCCGTTTTATGGCGTTAATGCCAAGAGGCAAAGGCAGCCTCGTTTTCTCATGCCACCACCCCCACAAATCAAGTATTTTTACAAGACCGTGCTGTGCGTAAGTTATCTGACCTTCGTGGATTACCAATCCGGCATCCACGTCCCCTCGCTTCACTGCGGGGATAATCTCGTCAAATCGCATTTCAACCGGCTGGAAGTCATCAACTGCCAGCTTTAACAGCAGGTTCGCAGTGGTGTATTTCCCGGGCACTGCAATGCTTTTCCTTTCCGAATCCATTTCCCTGTTCGCAACGACTACCGGACCATATCCGTCCCCTACGCTTGCACCGGCAGACAAAATCCGATACTGCGAATGGAGAAAAGCATAAGCGTGGGCAGAGAGCGCAGTGACGTCTAACTCACCGCTAAAAGCTCTTTTGTTCAGCGTTTCTATGTCTTCAATCACCTGCGTTATTTCAATATCGGTACGGATTTTGCCGCTTAGCAGCCCATAGAACATGAATGCGTCATCTGCATCCGGCGTGTGTGCTATGATCATTGTTTGGTTTGATTTAGTTTAGTAACGACGAGGGAGATATAAAAAGATTCAGTATTTCCGGGCTTCATCCCCAAACTAAGAAATCTTCAGTAGCGTAACCTTCGGATTTTTACCAAAGCATTCTTTTACCATGGGATGTGCATAAGAAACGAGGGTTGTTTGAAGTTATGCATTAGGATTCCGGTATGGAAAAACCAAAGAAAAGAGTTTCTCCAAGGATCACCAACCAGGTAAATCGGGACTTCGAGAGGCTTATCCTCCTATCCATAGTCAGTGCAGTGAGTGCAGCAAACGCCCCATGGGAACGCAATTCGTTCGGTCGTCCATGCTGGGATCCACGAATCGTCGCCGTCTGTGTTTTCATGAAGATATCCTTTTGCCGGACATACGATGGTATAGAAGCATGCCTCAGGTCAAACACATTCGTAGCGCAATGCCTGGGCGTCGAACAACTGCTAGGGCATAGTATTATAGCGAGAGGAATGTCGAAAATGTCTATGTCGTACATTCGGCTGATTTC
Organism: Candidatus Methanophagales archaeon; assembly: GCA_003601795.1. Lineage (GTDB taxonomy): Archaea > Halobacteriota > Syntropharchaeia > Alkanophagales > Methanospirareceae > QEXZ01. The sequence continues at coordinate 4,276 of PIXU01000191.1, read as the reverse complement.
AAGGCTCGTTACCTTCCAAATGCGGCGAAGAGGCATGGACATCGCAGTGGATAGCTCTGGATTCAGCCTTAAAACAAGCAGTAAATGGTTCGACATCTGGATAAAGCGCAAATCCGAGAAAAAAGATTATCTCAAACTCCACATAGTCATTGACGTTGATACAGAGATAGTCCACCATTTCACGATAACGGATTGGAAAGGTGCGGATGCTAGGGAATTCAAACGGCTGATCAGAGATTTACCCCGTATTCACAAGGCTACGGGAGATAAAGCGTATTCCTCTCGCGTTAACTGCCAAGCGGTAGCGGACAAGGGGGGAAAGCCATTCCTCTGTTTCAAGGCAAATGCTACGGCTAAGGCGAAGGGATATCCAGCATGGCAAATATCGTTCGAGGCATATTCGGACAATCCAGATGAATGGATGGACGAGTATCACGTAAGAAGCATTGTAGAAGCTGTGTTCTCAAGCATCAAAAGGTGTTTTGGTCCCGACATCAAAAGCATAAAAGGTTGGCTAAAGCGGCGAGAACTCGCAATAAAAGTGTTGGCGTATAACATTAAAAGAGTGCTCTACATTGGAAAGGCAAAGGATTTAGGATTTTCCCTTTGGGTAAGTTGCCAGTAATTCCAAATTGGCACCAGCAAGGAACTCCCGAAAAATCTCAATTAGCGTATATGCTCTTCAACAAGAAATAGTTTGCCCCCACCTGAGATAATCCGCAGGGTGTTGCCTTGGTCTACATTGACTTTTGGGATGAAGCCGACTTTGAGTAAGCCTAGACCTTGATCTTTTCAAGTTATTGCATTTTCCCCTATTTTTTCTTCTCCTTTATAAACTTTATCTCCTTCTTTATCACCAAATATTCCTCACCAAATGATCACGAAAAAATTGATTAAGGACGTAACGATAAGCATTTTGAAAAGGGCGGAGACAGCACTCCCGGAGGACGTGAAACAGGCGCTGGGTCGCGCATACGAGCAAGAAACGAATGAAATAGCGCGGGTGCAGTTGAAGGCGATGCTCGATAACGTGAAGCTTGCCGAAGAGCTGCAACGACCTTTATGTCAGGATACGGGCCTCCCTATTTTTTACGTGACGCTCGGGAGTACCAACATAAACGTAAATCCGAACGATATTGAAAGTGGCATAAGAGAGGGCGTGAGGGAAGCAACGGAGATAATCCCTTTGCGTCCAAACGTGGTGAATCCGATAACAAGAGCGGGGGGAGAAACGAACACAGGTGACGGAATACCACACATAAATTACAAAATCGCGGATTTCAACGTCAATGGACTTGAGCTACTCGTGTTTCCAAAAGGAGGTGGTTCGGAGAATGTCGGGGCTTTCGCTATGTTCGCACCCAAGCCGGAAGAAGAAACAGTAGAGGCAATAAAGAAGTTTGTGCTTGATGCCGTACTTAACGCTGCCGGAAAACCTTGCCCGCCTACCATCATCGGTGTTGGTATAGGTGGCTCAGCGGATATGGCGATGAGCCTTGCAAAAACAGCGCTGCTTCGACCGATAGGCGTGAGAAATGAAGATGGTCTGGTAGCACGAATAGAGAACGAGCTACTCGAAGCGGTGAACAGCACGGGCATAGGTCCGATGGGCTTAGGCGGGAAAACAACCGCGCTTGACGTGCATATAGAAACCGCGGATACGCACATAACAAGCTTGCCCGTAGCGATAAATTTCCAGTGCTGGGTTGCACGTAAAGCATCCGCGAGAATATATTCGAGCGGTGAGGTGGAATATCTGTAGTTTCTTTGGTAAAGCTTTCTTTTAAACCCTTACAGGGTTTTCGGGATTGTGGGGCGGAGCCCCACCTAAAGAAAGGTTTGTTATCATCGTTCCCGAGCCCGTTTCGGTAAGCACCTCTTGCAATATCGCGTGGGTTTTCAATCCAATAATATGCGCGCTTTTAACGCCGTTCTCCACCGCAGCTATGCAGGATTCTATCTTCGGCTTCATACCCTCGGTTATAAAACTCTCTCCCAGAATGCTTTTTGCCTCTGATAGGGTCAGTGTCGGTATCAAACTGTTTTCATCGTTTATATCTCGTAGCACACCCCTCACCGGCGTTAAAATGATGAGCTTCTCGGCGTGCAGACAGCATGCCAGTTCACTCGCACCGTGGTCTGCATTAATGTTAAGCAGAGTACCTTCTTCGTCTGCACCTATTGGATAGATTACCGGGATATATTCGTTTCGCGTAAATAATGTGACAAGTTCACTGTCAACCTTTTCTATGCTGCCAACAAATCCTAAGTCCGGATGTACTTTTCTCGCGGTAAATAAATTGCCCGAAACGGCAGAAATGCCAACTGCTTTACCTCCTTTTTTATTTATATTCCAGACTATCTTTTGATTAAAATCCGATAGGACTGCCTGGACTACTTCAAGCGTATCTTCATCAGTAACTCTTAATCCATCAATAAATCTCGCCTCTAAACCAAATTTGTCCATTATAGACGTTATTCTCTTACCTCCTCCGTGAACAACGACTACGTTTATGCCTGCTTCGTATTTTAACGTGATCAAATCGGAAATTACCAGGTCCATTATGCCCTTATCTGCCAATACTTCACCACTGAATTTTACCACAAAAACTTTGTTAGCGAACTTCGTTGCATAATACAACGCTTTTTCTAAGTCGTCTCTCACTTTTTCATTTTCCTCTGCTCTCATCTTCACTCCTCCGTCTTGAATTCCTCCGCGCTTATCTCTCCTCCCTCCTTCTCCATCAGCTTCTCTACTTTGTATCCCGCTTCGTCTAACTTCTTATTGCAAAATTTGCACAGCTCCATGCCCTCCTCGAACATTTTCAGCGAATCTTCCAGAGGAAGAGTTCCTTCTCCTAACGTCTCTGCTATGTTCTCTAATCTTTTCATTGCATCCTCAAAAGTTACTGTTTTTCCTATCTCTTTTCCTGTTTCTTCTTCCATTCTACTTCATCTCCTTTTCATCTCTCCAATTACAGCCTGAAGGGCGAGCAAATCCAACTTTGACTGTGTTCTCAGCTCCTTATTCGCAGGATCAGCGAAAATAATGTTTTTACCAACCAAAAACGTGATTTCTTCCCTCAAATATTTATATTTAGTGCTCTCCTTTTCTTCAAATTCAAGTAGAATTTTCAATACGGCATCGAACATTTTTTTGTCCTTCTCTTCCAGTGAATACACAACTTCTTCTACCTGCCCCTTTCTTATTTTGAACAACTCCTCTGCCTTTCGCTTCCTATTTTCTGCATTTATAAGCTTGATCAGATACACGAGTTTCCCTCCAACGTGTTTCCATGCCAATTCCTTATCTTCCTCGCTGAACCCTTGTTCGTCCAGAAAATTCATGGTCATTTCCATAGAGAAATCATCAACAAGCAAGTAGCGGCATCTCCCCTGCAACATTGCCTCGCTATAAACACGTTCGATGAATAGAGAATCACTTGAAACCGCAAAGACATGTGCGAGATGCGTTTCCTTCGTTAACCTGATAAAGAAGTTGAAAAGTTTGTATATCAGCAGTTCATTGATTTTTATATCCTTAATCACCTGCAATTCGTCAATAATAAGTACGGGTATCTTATTTTTGGCTATTTTTAGTTTTATGAAGTAATTCTCCATAAATTCGAACACGTCATCGTAAGATTTTTTGAATACTGCATCTACTACACCCTTTGCGACGGGGGTACCGTTAAACCTCTGTGCTTCCGCGGATATCTCGGATATTGCTTTTAAAATCTCCCTGTAATCTTTCTCTTGCTCTACCCTGAACAAAACCCTGATGAAATCGCTGTAGTCGGATATGAACTTCCCGCGGAAGTTAACGTAAAAAACAATGTATTCATTTGGTAATTCTTTGGTAAGGTGGTTGATCAGTTCGTTTTTCCCTGAATTGATGGGACCATAAATAAAAGTAATCAACGTGGGCTCTGCATTCAGGATGTTCATGATTTCTTCTATCTCTTCTTCTCTATCGTGAAATTTTATCCTTTTCATTTCTCCTCTATAATAAAGTTGTTGCACAATAGTAAAAGAGAAAATATAACATATAATTGAACTTTGCCAATACATCTGTTTCACCCTACCCCTTCACAAATCCTTTTCTATCCCCAGATAGCCTTTATCCAGGTAGAGCGTCACATCTTCGGGAATCCACTCGTCCACGCCGGAATCCTTCATCATGGTATAATCATGTACGCTCCCCGCCACCCCCGTGTAAATGCAAATGATTTTCTTCTTCCCATTGATCAATATCTGGGTTTTGAGTGTTGTACGC
>PIXU01000189.1 GCA_003601795.1 Candidatus Methanophagales archaeon | reverse complement strand
TCACCATAATTTTATCGCAGGAATCCAGTCGTAATGTATTTTTCTATTTGCATCTATGAATTCAGTGCAGTTTATCCATCCATTTTCGGTTAGAAGAGCATATTTATGATGAATCTGCGGATAAGAGCCCGTTATTATTGTGAATTTATACTCCACATTTGCATACAACTTGAAAGGTTCAGTGAAAGAAAGATTATGCCAATCTCCACCATAGCCTTCCCATGGTAAAGTCTCGATACTCCATGAATCGTTATAAATTCTTGCGTATTCGACATGACCGCCTGTTCCTGCGCATGGGTATATGTAAAGTTTGGACACCTCTATTATTTTGTTTGGCGTGATTGTGCCTTTGTGCGTGCCTGATATTGAAGGGTATGGATTGGATGGTGAGCCTGTGTCAAAAATGTTTTCCGCTGATGCAAAATAATTCTCCCAGGGCTCCATCAGCGGATAATTGTCTCTATTTGAATAAGGCGTATCTCCGATTCCATCTCCATTCTTATCGCTTCCCCCATAATCGCTCCAATAGTTTCCCATATAGTTCGTGAAGTTTTGTCCGTTGTATGTGTAGGCTAACGGGGAAGAAGAGTTCCAGATATTGTTTGATCCATAAGAATAAATGCTATCGGTATTATTTATGAAGTTATTAAGGTAGAATTTGTTCTTGCTGGAACGCCATAGATAGATGCCATAGTCGTTGTTCGATGCATAGTTATTTCTCAGCGTATTATTGCTGGAATCCTTAAGACGGATGCCGTATTCGTTGTTTAATGCATAGTTAATGCTCAGCGTGTTCTCGCTGGAATCCTTAAGACGGATGCCGTCGTATTCGTTATTCGATGCATAGTTATTGCTCAGCGTGTTGTTGCTAGAACGGTAAAGATGGATGCCGTATTCGTTGTTCGATGCATTTACATTTTGTATTCTTGAGGAAGTAGTATCCCAGAAAAATATTCCGAACCCATTTTCATTTAAATTCAAATCTTTTATTGTTATATCCACACAATTTATGCAGTAAAAGGTTCCTGCATTGGTATAGGAGTCGTAAACTGTATTTTTAGCATTTTTTACATAATATATAGGTTTTCCATCCACAAGATTGCTTGTATCAATCTGGTTGTTAAAATCAGAATCAGACACTCCATGTAAATCAAAATTATATTTATTCCCAGTCATTATATTGTTTATGAGCGTGTTGTTGCTGGAATAGCCGAGGAAGATTCCATCGTTGTTGTTCGAGGCATAGTTATTGCTCAGCGTGTTGTTGCTGGAATACCTTAGATGGATGCCATAATCGTTGTTCGATGCATTGTTATTGCTAAGCGTGTTCTCGCTGGAAGACACAAGACGGATGCCGTATTTGTTGTCAGAAGCGATGTTGTTCGTGATAATATTTTTGCCGCCTCCACAATAAATGCCAGATTCGTTGTTTGATTTTGCTGTATTATTCGTGATGACGTTGTTGTCACCTCCATTATATATGCCGTGGTAGTTGTTCAATGCATTGTTATTTGATATATTGCAATAGTCAGACTTTAGATATATCCCTGCATCATAATAGCCAGCCCCTTCCACTGTAAATCCGCTTATATTCACATAATCCGCAGTCACTTCAAATACATCGTCATATGAATCCTTAGCATGAATAATAGTATCTGCAGGATTTCCAGTAGTTGATTTTATCGTTAAAGATTTGTAAACATTCACATTCTCATAGTAAGTTCCAGGATCAACGATGATTGTATGACCATCTTTTGTATCAGAGTCATCTATCGCAGATTGTATTGTATGATAATTGAAACCTGTATTTATGTTATGAACTGGTAGTTCCACTCCAACTTTTACTAAAGGTAACCAATCACCACCTCTTTTTATGTTTCCACCGGAATTATAAGGTAGCAAAATATCTCCAATTCCATCACCATCTTTATCCATGCCAACATAATCAGACCAATAATTTCCTCCTAAATAATCTCCTCCAATTATGTTTTTTCCCTCTTTCTTCGTTATGTTCCATGTGTTTTCTCTATCATCATATGCATTTATCGTGTTGTTGAAGTGGTTGTTGTATATGGTATTTCCGCTTGAATGATGCAGGTATACGCCGTATTTATTGTTAGAAGCATTTACATTTTCTATCCTTGAGTTTCTCGTCTTCCATAAGAATACGCCATATCCATTATTTTTGAGATCAATGTCTTTTATCGTAACATTATCACATCTGATACAATATACGGTGCCTGCGTTTGAGTTTCTTTCTATAACTATATCGCTGGCGTCTTTGATATAGTATATATGCTTACCATCAACAGTGTTTGTTTTGTCAATTGTGTTGTTGAAGTGATATTCGCTCATCCCCCATAGATAAAAGTTGTATGTATTTCCAAGCATTTTGTTGTTCGTGAGCGTGTCTTTGTTCGATTTCGCCAAGTATATACCGTATTTATTTGATTTTGCTGTATTATTCGTGAGTGTATTGTTTTTCGAAAACCACAGGTATATACCGTATTCGTTTGATTTCGCAGTATTATTCATGATGATATTGTTGATACCTCTGGCACCCCCATCAATATATATACCGTATTTGTTGTTAGAAGCGATGTTGTTCGTGAGTGTGCTATTCCTTACAGCGTCGAAGTAGATACCGTATTCGTTTGATTTCGCAGTATTATTCGTGATGATGTTGTTGTCACCTCCATTATATATGCCGTATTTGTTGTCAGAAACGATGTTGTTCGTGATAATATTTTTGCCATCTCCATTACATATGCCGTATTTGTTATTAGAAACGATGTTGTTCGTGATAATATTTTTGCCGCCTCCACTACAAATGCCAGATTCGTTGTTTGAATTTGCAGTATTATTCGTGATGATGTTGTTGTCACCTCCATTACATATGCCGTATTTATTGTCAGAAGCGATGTTGTTCGTGAGTGTGTTGTTATCTGACTCATCCAGGTATATGCCTTTATTGTTTGATTTTGCAGTATTATTTATGAGTATATTGTTATCTGATTTATATAGATATATACCATTATTGTTTGATTTTACAACAGTATTATTCATGAGCGTGTTGTTATCTGATTCGCCGTCGCAGGTGGAATATAGGTATATGCCGTATCCGTTGTTAAAAACGATATTGTTTGATATATTGCAATTTTCTGCTCTTATGTAGATTCCAGCATTTGAATAGTCAGGTGTCCCCTCTACTTTGAATCCACTTATATTCACGTGATCCGCCGTTATCTCAAATACATGATCGTATGAACTTGCTGCTTGAACAATCGTATAAGCAGAGCCGTTCTCTGATTTTATTGTCAATTGCTTGTTCACATATATATTCTCGGTATACGTTCCATCTCTAACGATAATCATGCTGTTGCCGGGGTTGGCGGCATTCACCGCATCCTGAATTTTTGCATAATCATCAGGCACATAAATCATTCCCCACATCTCTGTTCTGCAATTGTTTTCTTCATCACCCTCTTCCACTTCATCCTTATAATCAGCACATACTTTTACCATATGGCTTTTGTTTGTAAATTTCCATGAGTAATTGAAATGCTCTGTTCTCTCCTCATACGCTTCTAATGGAGGCACATAATCAGAAGCTATGAAAACATCGTCAATGGTTAAATTTGTGTTGCTAGCCCCCGCTTTTTTATTTCCAGCATTCCTTATCTTATAATATATCGTGCCGTTATCACTCCAAACATCGGTTATCACAAGGTCTATCAGACATGTCCATGTCTCAGTTCTGCAATTGTTCCTTTCATTTTTCTCCCGCACATCATGCTCATAATCGGCATAGACACTTATCTCGTGGCTTTCGTTTGTGCATGTCCAGGTATAATCGAAACTCTCTATGCTAGGCCATCCTCCTTCGCTTAACGGTTTAAGAGGAGCAACATAATCAGAAGTAATGAAAACATCGTCAATAGTTAGAGATGTTTTGCTTGACCCTGCTTTTTCATCTCCAGAATTCAGTATTACGTAATATATTGTACCGTTATCATTCCAAACATCGGTTATCTTCAGGTCTGGCCCTTGGGGTGGTGGAGGTGTTGGGGAGGGTGGTATGCCAACAGTAATCTCTGTGCATACTTCTCTGTTATAAGTGCAGCCTCTACCCGAAGCGATTACACTGTTACAGATCCTATATTCTCCGGTCTCCCATCCACCTGCTGGAGGGTCTTTATATACGATATGTTCCTTATATTCGCCACGACTAAGGCTCCCGCTGAAGTGCCAGGAATCGATTTTCTTTCCATGTGGGTCATACAATGTAAGTGTCATGTCATAACTGACAGACCCGCTCTCATGGTTACTAATATCTCCCTTAAGCTTAAAGGTTTCATATTTAGTGT
>PIXU01000188.1 GCA_003601795.1 Candidatus Methanophagales archaeon | reverse complement strand
GATACGATAAATTCCTCCGAATTGGCATCTCACGGACTGATATACTCAGCATGGCTGCGGAATACGATGAAATACACCATACAAACACATTTAAGGATAAGGGCGTTTTGGAGACCGTAGTAAACGAGTATAACAGCCCAGGGGAAGTAAAGAAGCGGCTGGAGAATGCTTATTCTATTTTTGGAGGCAGGATAAGATATGTGGGACCGGACTGTGGATTGGGTCCTTTTCCCAATCAGGAACTGGCGTATTTGGTTTTGGAAAACACTTCTGTAGGGATAAAGGAGTTTTATAAGAGTCCCCGTAGTGCCTGAAGATTGGACGAGGATACTGAGGAGTTAACTTAAGAATTATAGAGTGAGGTTGAAATTATATCTGCAGGAGGTGAATTTTAACTGATGTTGATACACAACCAAAATATTCCTTATTCCTATTTACCCTTCCACATAAATCGCAGGCTTAAGCGGAATGGCAAACTTTTTCTTCCCTTTTGGATCGTATTCCTCGTTTATCCCTATTTCACAGCCAAATTCGCGCATCAAATACTCCCTCTCGCGTTCCAGAACCTCCTCCTCTTTAAGCTCAAAATATAAAATGTGTTCTTCCATTGTCTTTTTTGAAGGAAGGTTTTTCATCATTTGTTTTACGAAATCCACCGTGCTTTTATCCTTTCTGAGCTTCATCGCCTCCTTAATCTTATCCTTATCCGGCAAATCCTTTATTGCTCTGAATATCTCCCACTTCCATTTCTCCGCAGTATAAATATAAATCTTACTGGGCGTGATTCTCGCTATTTTCATTATCTCTTTTATATCTTCAATCAACGAGACCAAATATTCCTCCTCTCTCTCCACCCTGTCGTCAATTAACGCCTCCTTTATCTCAGGCAATGTCTGCAAAGAGATGAATTTGAGCCTTCTCTCCTCTCTCCTCCCTCCCTTCTCCTCCCTGCTTCTATGCCACATCTCCTCGCATATATGCGGAACTATCGGTGATAGAATTATCAGCCAATCCGCCATTATGTTCCTGACAATTCTCCTCCTCCTTTCCTCGCTCTCCCTGTACTCATAATATTTAATATCGTTCATCAAATTGAATACCATGTTTAGTCCCACTTCTCTTATTCTAAACGTCTCAAATCGCTCAATGGATTCCTTTAGCTTTCTGTAAAACTTCGACAGCAGCCACCGATCCATATGCGTGAACTCGTTTTCTTTTAGCTTCTCTACGCCCATACTCTGCTCGAATAGCCCTACCAGCGCGTTAAATTTTCTCCTTAAGGCATCTACATCCTGCTCACGCCAGTTAACCACACTTGCGAAATCCGCATTTATCGCACAATAAAGCCTGTATAAATCAACACCATACAGTTCTGACACTTTAGCCAAAGGAATTACATTTCCTTTGCTTTTTGACATCTTCCGCCCTTCTCTGATCATCAACTCGTTCAAGGAGATAGCCTTCGGCCACTGATTTTCTAAAAATATCGCTGCGTGGTGCATTAAGAAGAAAACCAGATGATTAGATAGGTGCGGTGGTGCAGTGTGCCGCAGGTCATTCGGATACCAGTATTCAAACTCTTCCCTTATCCTTTTCAAAATATCTGCATCCACCTTCTTTGCCAATTCCTCTGCATCGCCAATGCCTAAAAACACGTAATCAAAAAGTTTTTCGTCTAAAGCCTCTGCCGGCAATTGCCGTAGCAGGTGTGCTATGGTGTACAGCGCCATGTAAATTGTAGAATCGCTAAGCGATTCGATTATCCATTCTTTCTCAAAAGGAAATCTTGTGCCTAAACCTCTTTTCCTTGCACAAGGTCTCAAAGCTAGCCAATCAATTATGTCCTGCATATATGCCTTATACTTCTCTGGATAGAAAGTCATCTCTTCTACCAGTTTATGACCCCTGTCCTTCCACCAGCTCGGCGTGTAATCTATAAACCACTGATCTTGCAATACTGCAACTATCACCTTACCCCCGCCTCTCGTTACTGCCTTCCTTGAGGTCTCATAAAATACATCTGCTACATTCTTCCCTTTTAACCAATTCTTTACCTCATCTTTTATCGCAGCGATTTCAATGCCTGCAAATTCCCCGCACTTTTCATTTAATACACCCCGATAGAATTCATCTTTATAGATTATCTGCGTGGCTTCCTCTAATCGCTCATCCTCCTGACTTTCTATTCCCATTCTTTCACATATCTCTTTTGCTGGCAATTCATACCCTTCAATGTCTATTATCTTTATTGGCGCTATTTCAAGCCTCAAATCTTCTAATGCGATGTAATCATAAGGAGCATGTGCCGGAACTGAATAGACTACTCCCGTGCCTACATCCTCGTCAACGAAGCTCGCGGGTAAAACAGAAATCTCTCTACCCCCCACCGGCTCCTTGACTTTTTTACCTACAAAGAAGCCACCTTCTACTTCTTCTTCCTCTAAAAGCTCAGCTTCTTCGCGCTGGTATCCCAATTTCTCCGCAGCTTCCACAGATACTATCCAGATTTCTTTTCCCACCTTGACCTTAACATATCTTGCTGCGGGATTAATCCATAGATTTGTAACGCCAAAAATGGTTTCTGGACGCAGTGTTGCCGCGATTAAGTATGTATCATTAGAAAGTTCGAACTTTATGGTCGTGTACTCAATTATTGATACTTTGTTTATATCGCCTTCTTCGATGTCGTCTTCACCTACTGCCGAGTCTTCTTCAATAGAAAAAGCAATAGGATATTTTCCTTTCTTTATCACCCCCTTATCGTAAAGTTTTTTAAACTGCCATTCGATGAACTTGTTGTACATTGGCTCGGTAGTATTGAACCTCCTTCTCCAGTCTATGGAATATCCCATGCGCTTGAAGTCCTCGGAGATTCGTTCAGCAAAGAAATTGGCAACATTTTCCGCATTACCGAAACTATTGACGATACTTTCAACCTTCTCTCCGTCTTCATAAATCGAGACGTAATTCCTATACCGTTCTACGACTTCTTTTTCTCCTTTCGCGATGCTGTCGGCAATCGCTAAAATCGGCGTCCCCGTCACATGGAATGCCATTGGAAATAGGACATTATAGCCTTGCAATCTCTTAAATCTTGCAATCATATCCCCAATGGTATATGTTCTTCCATGACCTATGTGCAACGGACCAGAGGTGTATGGGTACGGGACGGTCAAAAAGAACTTTTTCTTTTTTCCTTTTTCTATCTCTGCATCAAAGATCTTGCTCTCTTCCCATTTACGCTGCCATTTCTCTTCTATTTCCTTGAAATTTATCCCTGTCATTTTGTTTCTTTCTTTGTTTGTTTTTACCCTCTTTTTGCTAACCGTGATTATTTTATTTTTCTTTATATAGAGCGTATTAAAGTCTTAGATCACTATCTTCGCCAATCCAAACAGTATCTTCGGATTTCTTTTTATGAGTTCCAACAGCAGTGCGCCAGTAGAAAGGTCTTCTATTTTTACCCCTTCTAAAGAATGAGCGAGCGTATTGAGGTCAGCGTCAGATAGCCCGAAGAAGAATTCTTTTGCTTTTAAGCCCGTTTCTAACCGTTTTCCAAACGCGCTTCTCCACCTGTTTTCGTATTCCATCAATCGCAGCTTTGAAAAGTTGTTTTCCTGCACCGCCCCGGCTATTACCTCGCCCGCTATTTTCCCCGCTTGCATTGCATACGTGATGCCGCCTCCGGTCAAAGGATTGACTTGCCTTGCTGCATCACCTACTAAAATAAGTCCATCCGCTACGGTTTCGTTTAGCGGTCCGCTCAGCGGCACTGCGCCGTACATCTCAGCCACTGGCTTTCCATCGGGAAACTTATTACGCACAAATGCATTCAGATAATCTATCGCACGGTGTGCTTCACCGGATACATCACCTCCTATCCCTACACCCACATTTGCGCAATCTCCTCCCTTTGGAAATACCCAGGCATAGCCTTTTGGCGCAATATCACTGCCCAGGAAAAATTCTGAATAATTCTTGTTCACTTCTATATTGCACATAAGGAATTCTGCGCATACAGAGAGATTAGAAGGTTTTAGCCTCGTGTCGATACCTGCCCATCTGCCAACCCGTGATTCCACGCCATCCGCCCCAACCACGACATTTGCATAAATACGAGTGTCTTCCCCTATGGAGCGGACATAAACACCTTTTACATACCCGTTGGCTTCAATGAGCCCATAAGCTTCTGTTTTGACTCTTACCTCTGCACCTGCACGTGCAGCTTCGCTTACAAGTGCTCGATCAAATATTCTCCTTTCGAGCACATATCCCACTTCATCCATCCTTTCCCCCGCCATAACCACCTTCGTGCCATCGGGACCATATATATTAGCTCCATGCACTTCCACGCATATCCAATTCTTATCGAGCGCAACGAACTTCTCTATTTCTTTGCTCACTCCCTCTGCGCATTTCACGGGCACGCCTATCTCCTGGTTTCTTTCTATCAAAAGAACATCTAACCCAAGTTCAGCAGCGGTTTTCGCGGTTATACTGCCTGCCGGTCCTGCTCCTACAACGACAACATCATGCCTCTCCTCTTTCATTTGTCAACAAATCCAGTCCTTTAGCATGATGAAAGAAAAGGTTTACCAAAAGAAATATGTTTCTTTTTCCTTTCCTTCCTCTCCTTGCCTCCTTGCAAAAGATATAAATAGCATTAGCGAATAATAAAAAATATAAGTGATGGGAAAATGGATAAGGGATTTGTAATCGACGAGTTCACAGTTTATTGGAACGTAGATGAGGAGAAGTTTAAAGAGAAGATAAAGAATTACGCGAATATCTTGATTGCCGGATTCCCTCCGATGGGGAATATCATACCATACCATTTAAAGGAGCTTTTAAAGGACTCTGAGGAGATAGTGAATCTGTATTCTTACGATTTCCCCCCGATGGCAGAAGCACATGAAGAAGAGTTTGAAATACCGCATGACGAGATTTGGTACAGTGAGGAGAAGAGATTATACTGTTATATTGGTAAATATCCGGAGACCGAATATATTCCAAAAGCGGCATATAAACAGGCAGAGATTTTGGCGCATCTCTCAAAAGAGCTTT
>PIXU01000187.1 GCA_003601795.1 Candidatus Methanophagales archaeon | reverse complement strand
CCTAAGCAGGCATAACTGCAACCTCTATTGGCTCTACCTCCGAGTTACCTAATATTCCCTGGATGTCAATACCGCTTTTATCTCTTCCTTCATAAACGTCTCGAAGTCGCTTGCTAAGGAGCGGCAAACCGCCATTGAGAACTCATATTCACGTCTTATATAATCGCACCACTCCTCTTTTAGTCCCCTCTTCACTATGCCTTCGTAATTTTCCCTTTCGTTGGGCATTTTAGTCACCTCGTCGAAAATAACTATGCGCTCTACCTTTTTCTAACCTTATGCCCAAATGGGAAGTTAGAAAATAAACCTCAATAAAGTAAAACCATTTTTGGATTTGTTAAATTTAGGTTAAAAAATAATAACTCCGCAATTATCCCACAAGCCCCAACCACTCCACCCGCAATAAAATTGCGGGGCATCCCTGTTGCTGATTTGTCTCCCCTCCCCGTACACAGTTTTTATAGGCTTTTCACTCCAATCTAATCGCTGGAATCCAATCTGTGTATGTTTTTCCATTTGCATCTATGAACTCTGAGCAGGTAATTTCTCCATCTGGCACTGTTAAAGTCCTGTTATGATGAATTTGTGGATATGAGCCTGTACGTATTGTGTAATTGTATGTAAGTCCTGCATATAATGTAAACGGCTCATCAAAAGTTATGTTATGATAATCTCCTTGGTATCCCTTCCAATCCGCTGTTATGTTCCATGATTCATTCCAGAATTTGACGTACTCGCTATGTCCCCCTGTCCCGGCACATGGGTATGTGTACATCCTTTGCACGAGAACATCATGGCTTGGCTTTATCGTTCCATTATGCGTGCCGAAGATGCTCGGATAAGTTCCAGGTCCTGTGTCAAAGAATTGTTCTGGTGCTCCCCATAATATAAAATCAACAAATGTTATCTCACCAACCGTTACATTGACAATCGTAGAATTAGATGACAAATTAACACCAATTGGCGGTTCTGCGGTTACATTATAAGTTCCATTCTGTAATATGGTGAGAGAATAATTACCAGCAGTGTCCGTATAATCGTAATCAACTCCGCTTACATAAACAGATGCATTTGATATTGGTATTCCAATATTGGATTTAACAGTACCAGCTATAATTCCGGACTTCTCAAAATCTGTGTAGTTATAAGCAGCCGTAGTATATGCGTCATGCACATAATCTGGCAGAGCTGGATCGCCCGTGTGATATACGTAAACATCTTTTATATAATATGGTCCGTCCATCATATTCCCGTAGATATATCTTCCATCGAAGTTGAGTTGTATTACTTGTGGTTCACCTGCATAAAGCCAAGAGGTGTTAGATGCCCAAATTATTTCTTCCCCATTGCTGTCAACTAATCTTGCAGTCGCAACACAGTGTCCTTCGTTTGCAAGCATTACCTCTACATCTACAGTTAAATTATCAAATAATCCATTACCATCTGTATCTGTGCCATAGTCCGAGTAATTACCTGTTAATCGAATTAGAGGTTGAAAATCTGTATAGTTGTATGCCGATGTGGTGTATGCATAATATCTATTATCCATCAGTGTGCCATTCTCATCGTATAATAGGACGTTGGTCAAATTAAATGACCCATTTACTCCATGTTTATAAATGGAATTCCCATCAAAGTTTAATGTTACTGTTTGATTTCCAGCATTTAAGCAGGTTAGGTTATATATCTCTGCTGTTTCATTGCCATAGCTATCATACAAGCGTCCATGTATGCTGTAGTTACCTGCAATTGTAACATTTACCCCTATTTCTATCGTTAAATATTCATAAAATCCATCACCATTCGTATCCAATCCATAATCCGAGTAAGTATCTCGAAAGGATGCAGTCGGCGACCAGAAGTCGGTATAGTTGTATGCAGAGGTGTTGTATGCATCGTATATGAAATCAATCTGAGTGCCATTTTCATCATACAATGTAAGATGACTCAAAGTATAGGGACCATCCATCTTACTCAGAGCTATGGGGAGCCCATCGAAGTTTAATATCACTGTTTGAGTTCCAGTACCAAAATAAGTGGAATTGCTTGCAAATACAATAGCAGTTTCATCATCGCCATATAAATAACCCTCTATGGTGTAATTCCCTATAATTGTTGTATTTGTTTCTACTTCCACCGTTAAGTAATTATATATCCCATCACCATCTGTATCTGTGCCATAATCAGAATAGTTACTTGTGAACCATATTTGTTGTCCTTCAAAGTCTGTGTAGCTGTATGGTGAAGTATCATAAACATCATACTGAGAATCAATTTCGTTTCCGTATTCATCGGATAATATTAAACTCAAGCTATACGGTCCATTGACACCATGATGATTGATATTCAGTCCGTCAAAATTAAGCTCTACTGAGTTAATTCCAGATTCGAGAAAATATTCATTGTTTACTACATGTACCACATCTCCATTAGTATCGTTTAACCAGCCCACTATATCATAATATCCGGTGTTGGTAATATTTACATCTACTGTGACTGTTAAATAATCGTATAACGAATTGCCATTGGTATCAATTCCGTAATCAGAGTAATTACCTGCGATTTCTGTTTGCGATACTGTTTGTTTTACATGCAAAGCAGTAAATGCGTAAAATTCTGACGGGGAATAGACAACCAATGTAGTTTGCTTTCCAGGATTTGCCCAATCCTTGTTAGGATCTCCTCGGGCACCATTACCAGCCCTCATTGCCATATATTCTTCATCGCCATATCTTCTATATATGGGCGCCTTTTTGTGTTCAAGATCGTAGGTATCGGTGTCATTATTGAGGGTATGAGATGAGGTATTCTCGTAAAAATCAGGGAGTCTATCATTACAGTCTGGAGCCTGTAAACCTTTGTCTGAATCAGTTTTACCATGGAATGAACCATTAACTTTCCATTGATCCGTTACCCATATGTGATAAAGTTCATGTGCAATTACCTCGGCGGCACAATCAATCCCTTTCACCGATGGCCCTCCAAAACTTTCGGTGCCAAAATAAGTATGAAGAACGATTGGACTATGATAGTGCTGAGCTGCAGCCTTTTTACAGAGATAAACCTGATTCCCGATAGCATAACCATAGCCGCCCTTGTTGGGATTATATATTACGTTATCCATTTTTGGAACAGCCCCGTCTCTTTTCCAGTATTTAAACCAATTTGGCCCACCAGGTTTACCATCGTCCGCCCAATTTGGGTATGAACCTTTCTCAAAAAACAACTTAAACTCCTTGGATTCTTGGTCTAATCCAGTAGCACCGGTAGCCTTATTCTTATAAAAAATTGTGCATAGAACCTTCTTCTTTCCATGTTCGCCTGCTGCGGGTTTATGTGTATAAGGATTTTTATTACCAATGTCAAAGAAATCAATCTTACCACTTGTTACATCTGTTATAATCCAATCAATACCCCATATTTCAAACTCTGGAACATCGGTTATTTTCGCTTCAAATGTAACATCTTTTGTTGTTACCGGATCTGTTGGAGTAATAATAATCTCTTCAATTTTTGGTGGTTCTACTGCCTGAACTTGAACCACCTTATCAACCACATCTCCCCATGTCCAATATTCCGTGCAAGGGTCATCTGGATCATATCCCCATCCGAGGTTTACCCTCATCCACGTTGAATTGACTGCACCTGGCGGAACAGTTACTATACCACTGGCGGTCATTGTTCCATGATAGTTGATACCAAGATATCCTGTAAGCGCTACAT
>PIXU01000186.1 GCA_003601795.1 Candidatus Methanophagales archaeon | reverse complement strand
TTTTTCGGCACCATATCCGGTCTGGTGCTCATAATCTGTCCAAACTTAACAAAAGTGGGTCCAAGCTCTTCTAGCGCCATTCGCACCCGAGCCCAGCGTGAAACAGTCGCTATCCCTGCAGCAGTTTTACCCAATATGAAACTTTTGCCCTTACCGAAATAGAGATGTTTTGGTAACCCCAGCTTCGCAAATATCTCACCAAAACCATACTTCACCAATATCGCGATAATCTCGCGATAGCGGTTAATATGGCGATACGTGCGGCTTAACATGCCGATTGTGCGAATCGGCATTTTGTCATTCTTTCTTCTTTTCTAAGATCTCTTTGATGGCACCGAAAAAGCCTTTTACCACATCCTTCACCACTTCAACCGCTTTATCACCCGCCCTTTTTGCAGAGTTCAGAGCAGCTTCTGCGGCATATTCCGCAAGGTCAGCGGCTTTTACACCTGCCTGCTTCGTGCCATCAATGATACCCTCTGCAGCACTTCTGGTGACCTCAACAGCCTCCACTTCTGTCATCCGTGCACCTTCGATTGCGCCTTTCATCGCGCCTTTAGCTACTGATTCCACATTCTCTCGTGTAACATCAGCCCCCTCTAATGCCTTCTTAACGGCATCTCTGGTAATCTCAACCACCTTCTCTTTTATGTCTTCACCCTTCTCCACCGCTTTCACCACCGCTTCTCTAACAGCTTTTGACACCTCACTCTCTTTTTCTTCCATGTTTTTTGCACCCTAACAAAACTTTTCTGTGAATAAATAGAAACTTTTATTTATATTAAATACAATATCTATAATAATTATGATAGAAAGGGATAAATGAAAGTCAGAGAACCAAAGTTCTTCTGGTATTCTCATGAGGTAAACTCGCCTAAAACACCCTGCCAGCTAAATCTGATAAAAATGAAATATTTACGGTGTAAAGTAAAAATAATTAGTGAAGAAATGAGCAAGAGAGCCGTGGGTGTTGCTATTTCTATTTCATTGCAACCTTTATATTATTATTGATGAATATTTATATTATCTACGGAGATCATGTGACATGAGCGGGGGGAGAAAGGCATCTTGCTTTTGATATTCTTCTTTGCAATTTTAACTAATTCTCGCTGAACTGACTGACCTGAAAGAAATGAAAAAAGGATATATTACCGAAATATTCAGCTCTTTCCAGGGTGAAGGACCTTATACAGGTAGGCGACAGCTATTCATTAGATTTGCAGGCTGTCCCCTCTCTTGCTTTTATTGCGACACTTCTTATGCAAGAGACCCCAGACCAAATCTTTGCAATGTACTTCTCCCCGGTAAGAAAACCCACTTTAAAAGAAATCCATTATCCACGAGCGAAGTAATGGATTATTTAACTGAACTACTCACTCCGGATGTTCACAGCATTTGCTACACAGGTGGCGAACCTCTTTCTTCCGTCGCGTTCGTAAAAGAAATAGCAGCCGAAGCAAAAATGATGCATTTTAAAAATTTTATAGAAACAAGCGGTAATTCGGCAAGAGATTTCGCATCATTAGCCGATCACTTTGATTTCGCTTCTATTGATATAAAATTGAGGAACCACGGAGCAGTGGAGGAAAAGGACTATGATGATCTGTATAGTAATGAGCTCGAATGCATAAGAATTGCTGTGGGCAGAGAAATAGAAACGATAGTAAAGGTAATAGTGGTGAAAAACACACCAGTAGGAGAAATAGAAGGAATATGCAAAGACCTCGCTGGTCTCGATGTACTGTTTGTGTTACAGCCTGTTACTGCACCGGCGCAGCCCGGTATAAAAGAACTTTTTGAACTTTCAGAAGTGGCAGGGCTTTATTTACATCATGTGATGGTAATTCCTCAAGTGCACACCTTTTGGGGGATACACTGAAACTTATATTATAACACCAGCACCAATTAAATGCCATCTTGCTCTTATCTTCCTCCCAATCGCCACTCGAGAGCCTTCTTCTGCGCATATGGGTCTGCTCAGTTTTACATCAATGGTTTCCTTTGTTACTCTTCTTACCTCGCCCATTGTGGTTGCCGTTCCGACACTCAGCATTATACTCTCGCCCACTTTTATCGCTGGTATCTCCACTTCTTTTGCTACGCCAACAACGCGCTCCAACAAGTGGAATTGTATGCTCAGTTTGTTCCAAGTCGGAGGTAAAGAGCCGGGCAACCCTACGCACTGCCCTACCAAAGAATCTTCTATTGTCATGCTTGGATCCAACTTTGTGCCAACACCTATTAGTCCACCCGGAGTCACTTCTTTCACTCTCTCACCCCCTGCCATTATTGACGTTATCTCCGTTTCTATGGGTACCCATTTCTCCTTGCCTCCTGTTGTCACCACTCGACCGGGTCTTATCTCCAATCTATCACCCTCTCTCAGCCTTCCCCGTAGCAAAGAACCGCCGATTACTCCTCCTTTTAGCTTTTCTATCGGCGTTCCAGGCTTGTTTATATCAAAAGAGCGTGCAATATGCATAATTGGGGGTTCATCCACGGAACGTAACGGGGTGGGTATTGTTTGTTCTATGCTTTGGATTAATACATCCAGATTGACGGATTGCTGCGCAGACATAGGCACAATAGGCGACTGTTCCGCTATCGTTCCTTTAACAAAATCCTTTATTTGCAGATAATGCTTTATTGCCTCGTCCCGTGAGACGAGGTCTATCTTGTTTTGTACAATTACCGTTTTCTCTACACCAATTAAGCTCAGAGCCATCAAATGCTCCTTTGTCTGTGGCTGTGGGCATGGTTCAGATGCGGCAATAAGTAGAACAGCACCATCCATTATCGCAGCACCGCTCAGCATCGTTGCCATTAACGCCTCGTGTCCAGGAGAATCAACAAATGAAACAGTTCGCAGCTCTTCGGTCTTTGAGCCACAATGCTTACATATTTCTTCCACGGTGTAGCAATCCGGCTCCTCACAAACTGGACATCGTCTGAAGGTAGCATCTGCATAGCCAAGCCTTATGGAGATACCTCTCCTTATCTCCTCGCTGTGCCTGTCGGTCCACACGCCGGACAATGCACGCACTAAGGTTGTTTTCCCGTGATCCACATGTCCTACCATCCCTATGTTCACAGAAGGTTTTTTCGTTTTGCTTACCCCCCTTTCTTTTATAGATTTAATAAAAGATTTCTTTGATAAAACTTTCCTTTTAAATAAAGCGAGGTCAATAGGGGGCGAAAAGGATGGATTTTGAGTTAAAAGAAGAAGAGAAGGCGTTTCAGAGCATAGTGAGACAGTTCGCAGAGAAGGAGATCATGTCAAAAGCGGCAGAAATAGACAGAAAAGGAAAATTTCCTGTGGGTATAGCACGGAGAATGGCAGAACTCAAACTTTCTGGGATACCTTTTCCGAGGAAATACGGCGGTGCTGACGCAACACTGATGTGCTATGCCGTCATGGTGGAGGAGCTTTCAAAAGCAAGTGCAAGCATTGGATTCCTAAGTGCTGCTGGACTTATCGCTGCGTTCCCCATCCTCTATGCCGGTTCAGAGGAGCAGAAGGAGGAATATCTTAGACCTTTATGCGAGGGTAAGAGATTAGGTGCTTTTGCCTTAACAGAACCTTTCGCGGGCTCTGACCCCGTTTCTATTGAAACAATCGCTATAAAGCGAGGCGATGAATATGTGCTGAACGGCAGAAAGGCGTTTATCACAAATGCCGCCGTTGCAGACGTATACGTGGTTTTTGCATACACGGATAAAAACAAAAGAAAGGAAGGGATGAGTGCTTTTATCGTGGAGAAGGGGACAAGGGGGTTCTCGTATGCAAGACTCGAGAATATGCTTGGTATGCGAGGTTGTGTCGTTGGAGGGTTAGTGTTCAGTGATTGTAGAGTTCCTCAGGAGAATATACTCGGCAGCGAGGGTGATGGATTCCGGATAGCTATGGCTACTTTAGATAGAGATAGAATCGCCATGAGCAGCATCGGGGTCGGCATTGCTCAGGCTTGCTTGGATGCCTCTAAGAGGTATGCAAAATGGAGAAGACAATTTACTCAGCCTATTGCCAATTTCCAAGCGGTTCAGTTCATGCTCGCGGATATGGCTATGGAAGTAGAAGCAGCAAGATTACTAACCTACAAAGCTGCTTATCTTGCGGATAAAGCAGAGAAATTCACGAAAGAAGCGTCAATGGCGAAGCTTTACGCTTCAGAGGTTGCACAGCGAGCTGCAACAAACGCAGTGCAAATACACGGAGGATATGGTTGCACGAAAGAATGCCCTGTGGAAAGGTATTTTCGAGATGCGAGGATACTGAGCATTGCCGTTGGCACATCAGAGATACAGAGAATGGTAATAGCGAGGGAAGAGCTGAAGCGTGACGCTCAAGTGGAAAATCCTAAATCTAAATCCTAAGCATCGTGGACTCTGCCCATGTTCAAGCCTTACCAAGGTCATGAACAGTTCCTCTAGTTGGAACTACCTCCTTTGTTCTTTCCATGTATTCACGAACCTGCTCGCTCATAACGGGGCTTCGCCCCGTTGACTCCGAAAACCCTGTAAGGGTTTAGTTGAAGGTGAGATATTCAAAAGCAAAGCGATGTCATTGTTGCTTAGAACGCCCCACTTCCCTCGTGGTAAATCCTAATGACAACATGTCGATGTCCACCGATAATAAAAGGGAGAGTTTGACAGATACAATCCCGGTATTTGATGCGTTCTTCCCGTAATTTTGCCTCCCTTCCTTCTTTACTCAAACCCACAGCACCTGCCCGGAATCAATGTTCACGGCGAAATCCTGTCTTTGCTTAATCAAACGTAAAATATCATTAGCAAACATTTCCCTCACGTTCTCACCGGATATCATTGAGTAATCCTGTTCAATGAGTGTTTTTATCTCCTCTTTCATCTCCTGCTTCAATTTCCGTCTTATCATATTGAATCTCTCTTCCTTGTTCAATTCAGAGCCACGCATTTTTACATCACCTCCTTTGCTTTTTCCGCGCTCAAAATTTTTTTCCCGCATACCTGTTGAGGATTTCTCCCAGCCTCTGATTGCAATCCTCTTCCTCTTTATACCGCTCATATAGCCCCTGATATTCCCTCACCAATCTCTCAGAATGCTCTGTTATCACCCTGATCTGGTTTATGTTATACCCTTCGTTGTGAAGCGCAGCAACTCTGGAGAACTCCTTGAGGTAGCGAGCAATGGAGTCCGAAGAATGCCTGGTATTTCGTTTTATATCGGTGAATTCATACCCTT